>CAVBNJ010000206.1:0-5589 GCA_963596755.1 bacterium | reverse complement strand
CTTCCTGCGGACAGGATAGGAAGGACAGGCTTAAAACAGGTTATGAATAATATAGATAAACTCGTGGATCTGGAACAGAAGATCCAGTACAAATTTCAGGATTTCGGTCTGCTGGAGATGGCAATGCGCCATTCCTCTTATGCAAACGAACATCATATGGAGCGCCTCGAGTGCAACGAGCGTCTGGAGTTTTTAGGCGACGCGGTGCTGGAAGTCGTATCGAGTGAGTTCCTTTACAAGACGTTCCCGCGTCTGCCGGAGGGCGAGATGACGAAGAAGCGTGCAAGCCTCGTATGCGAGCCGGCACTGGCATTCTGCGCCCGCGAGATCGATCTGGGAAGCTTTCTGCTTCTCGGAAAGGGCGAGGAGGCAACGGGCGGACGTCACCGTGATTCCATCGTTTCCGATGCGATGGAGGCGACGATCGGCGCTATTTTCCTGGACGGCGGCTTTGAACCGGCAAAGACCTTCGTTCTGAACTATATCTTAAACGATATCGAGCACAAACAGCTCTTCTATGACAGCAAGACGATTCTGCAGGAGCTGATTCAGGGCGAGACGGACGAGGAGATCGTCTACACAATCCTGAAAGAAGAAGGTCCGGATCACGACAAGAGCTTCTGGGCACAGGTCAGCGTCGGAAAGAAAGCGCTCGGTACCGGCAAGGGAAGAACGAAAAAAGCGGCAGAACAGGCAGCGGCGTACGATGCGATTCTTGCCAGAAAAAAAGCGTAGGTGAATTATGTATCTCAAATCCATTGAAATGCAGGGATTTAAGTCATTTGCCAACAAAACGATTCTGCAGTTCCACGACGGTATTACCGGTGTCGTAGGACCGAACGGAAGCGGAAAGAGCAATGTTGGCGATGCGGTGCGCTGGGTGCTCGGTGAACAGAGCGCCAAGCAGCTCCGCGGCGGAAATATGCAGGATGTCATTTTTTCGGGAACCGAGACGAGAAAGCCGCTCGGCTATGCGTCGGTAGCGATCACCCTCGATAACTCCGATCACAAGCTGAACGTCGATTTCGAGGAAGTGACCGTCACAAGACGGCTGTACCGCTCCGGCGAGAGCGAGTATCTGATGAACGGCGCGTCATGCCGGTTAAAAGACATCAACGAGCTGTTCTATGATACCGGCATCGGAAAAGAAGGTTATTCGATTATCGGCCAGGGTCAGATTGACAAGATCTTAAGCGGCAAGCCGGAGGAACGCCGGGAGCTTTTTGACGAGGCGGCGGGAATCGTAAAATTCAAGAGAAGAAAAGCCGTTACCGAGAAAAAGCTGGCAGAAGAGCAGCAGAACCTGGTGCGCGTCAATGACATTCTGTCCGAACTGACGCGGCAGCTGGAACCGCTCGAGAGACAGTCTGAGACGGCGAAAATCTATTTAAAGAAAAAAGAAGAGTTAAAACTTCTTGATATCAATATGTTCCTGCTCGAGATGGAGCGGATCCGGGGCGAACTTGCAAAAGTCGAGGACCGCTATAAGATCGCAGAGGAGCAGTTAAACAGCACGAAAGAAGCGTTTGAACGCACGAAACAGGAATACGAAAAGCTGGAACAGGAACAGGAAAAACTGGATCAGACGATTCTTTCTGCGCGCGATCAGGCGGGTGAGAATGCGCTGAAACGCCAACAGCTCGAAAATCAGATCGAAGTGCTGAACGAACAGATTCATGCGTCGGAAAAGAACAGCGATACCTTAAGGGAGCGTCTGGAGGCAATCCGCGTGGAGAGCCGCACGAAGACGGAAGAGAAAAATACATACCAGGCAGAAAAGGACGGACTTCACGAAGCACTTCTTGCGTCGGAGACGGAGAAGAGCGAAAAAGAGGCCGCCCTTTCGGAATGCCAGGAGCAGATCCAGGCAGTGGAACAGCAGAGCGAGTCGGATAAAAGCGAGGTCATCGGCCTTTTGAACCAGCGCGGTTCCACGAAGGGAAAAATGCAGCGGTATGACGCGATGCTCGAACAGATCGGCATCCGGAAAGCGGAACTGAGTCAGAGGGTGCTGCATTTGAAGACGAGCGAATCCGAGCAGAACGGCCAGATGGAAGAACTGCAGAATGCGTATGAAGAGCTCGAAGAGACGGTAAACGGCTTAAAAGAGCAGTACCAGGAGGCGGATCAGAAGATCACGGCGCTGACGGCAGATCTTTCGAATCAGACGAAAGAGATGGAAGCCGGCCAGACGAATTACCACAGGGAAGCGTCACGGCTCGAATCGTTAAAGAACATTACCGAGCGGTACGACGGCTATGGAAACAGCATCCGGAAGGTCATGGAGCAGAAAGACCGGAATCCGGGCATCCACGGCGTTGTGGCAGATCTTCTGCAGGCAGAGAAAAAGTACGAGACGGCGATCGAGACCGCACTCGGAGGCAGTATTCAGAACATTGTCACGGATAATGAGGCGACGGCAAAGTACCTGATCGAGTATCTGAAACGGGGCCATTTCGGCCGTGCCACGTTCCTTCCGCTGACCAGCATGCGCGGCAGAAAAGCGCAGGTCAATGAAGATGCGGCAAGGGAAGACGGCGTGCTCGGTGTGGCAAGTGCGCTCGTCTCATATGAACCGATGTATGAAGGGCTTGTAGCACAGCTGCTCGGCAGAACGCTGGTGGTTGATACGATTGACCATGCAATTGTGATTCAGAGAAAATACCGCCAGACACTCCGTATGGTAACACTCGAGGGCGAGCTTTTAAGCCCGGGCGGTTCCATGACAGGAGGTTCGTTCCGGAACAACAGCAACCTGCTCGGAAGACGGCGTGAAATCGAGGAACTGGAAAAGAGCGTCCAGAATCTTGCAAAAGAGCTGCGTGAAATCCAGCAGGAGCTCGAGGCGAAGAAAAAAGAGCGGAATGAAATCCGCGATCTCCGCACGGAGCTGAACGAGAAACTGCAGCGGCAGTATATCGAACAGAATACGGTACGGCTCAATCTGGAAAAAGCACGCGAGAAAAAGACGGAGATCCGTCTGGATTTCGAGGCGCTGCAGAAGGAGAGCCTGGAGATTGAAAACCAGATCGCCGAGATCGAGCGGAACCGGAAAGTGATCGGGCAGGAAATGCAGGAATCTGTGGAACGGGAACAGGCGCTGCAGGATAATATTCAGAAAGCGCAGGAGGCTCTTATGGGCCTTCGCCGCCGTGAGGCAGAGTATACGAAGGATCTCGAAGAAATCCGCCTGAATTATGCGAATCTGTCCCAGAAAGACGGATTCCTCGCCCAGAACATCCGCCGTCTCGAAGAAGAGACAGGCAAGCTGGAAGCGGAGAGCCGCGAAATGCAGCAGAAAGCGGCGGAGGAACAGCAGGATTCTGAAAAGAAACAGCAGGATATTCTGGAAATCCGGAAAACGATCGAGGCCGCCGTTCGGGCCAAGGAAGAAGAAGATCAGAGAATTGTCGAGCTGCAGGAAAAGAAAGAAGCCTTAAGCGCGGATCACAGAGAGTTCTTTGAAAAAAGAGATCAGCTCTCCGACCAGATTGCGCTGATGGATAAAGAGTGTTTCCGTCTGAACAGCCAGAAGGAAAAACTGGAGGAGACGAAGGAGACACAGACGTCATACCTCTGGGAAGAATACGAGGTAACGCCGGGCCACGCAAGAGAGTTCCGGATGGAAGAAATTCCGGAACGCAGCGAACTGAAACGGCGTGTGCTTGAGGTGAAGGATGCGATTCGAAAACTCGGTTCTGTCAACGTCAATGCGATTGAGGAATACAAAGAGATTTCCGAGCGCCACGCGTTTCTGGATGCGCAGCACACCGATCTTGTCAAAGCGGCGGAGACGCTGCAGGGCATTATCGATGAGCTGGATGCCGGAATGCGCAAGCAGTTCACAGAGAAATTTGAAGAGATCCGGAAAGAGTTTGACCGCGTATTCCGCCAGCTGTTCGGCGGCGGAAAGGGAACGCTGGAGCTCGAGGAGGACACTGATGTGCTGGAGGCGGGCATCCGCATTATCTCCCAGCCGCCGGGAAAGAAACTGCAGAATATGATGCAGCTTTCCGGAGGTGAGAAAGCGCTGACGGCGATTGCACTGCTCTTTGCAATCCAGAACCTGAAGCCGTCCCCGTTCTGTCTGCTCGACGAGATCGAGGCGGCGTTGGATGACTCGAACGTTACCCGCTTTGCGCAGTACCTGCACAAGCTGACGAAAAATACCCAGTTCATCGTCATCACCCACAGGCGCGGCACGATGACGGCGGCAGACCGCCTGTATGGAATCACGATGCAGGAGAAGGGCGTTTCCACCCTTGTTTCTGTCGATCTGATCGAAGGAGAACTGGACAAATAGAAACGAATAAGATACAATAGAAAAGATAAAAAAGGAGGCGAGCAAAATGGCGGAGGAGAAAGTAGGCTTTTTCAAACGTCTTGTCAACGGCCTGACCAAGACCCGAGACAGCATTGTAGCCGGGATTGATTCTATTTTCAGCGGCTATTCCAATATTGACGACGATTTCTACGAAGAGATCGAAGAGATTCTGGTCATGGGAGATATCGGCATCAATACAACGACAAAAATTATTGAGCATCTGAAAGAACGGGTGGCAGAAGAACACATTACCGACCCGGCAGAATGCAAACAGCTTCTGATTGAGAGTATCAAAAGACAGATGGATGTGGGTGACACAGCCTATGAATTTGAGAACAGAAAATCTGTGGTACTCGTGATTGGCGTCAACGGAGTCGGAAAAACGACATCTGTCGGAAAGCTGGCCGGCCTTCTGAAAGATCAGGGCAAAAAAGTTGTTCTTGCAGCGGCAGATACGTTCCGTGCAGAAGCAGGCGAGCAGCTCACCGAGTGGGCGCACCGTGCCGGCGTTGATATCATCGGCGGACAGAACGGAGCCGACCCGGCATCGATCGTGTATGACGCTGTTGCAGCGGCGAAGGCAAGAAATGCCGATGTGCTGATCTGCGATACCGCAGGAAGACTTCATAATAAAAAGAACCTGATGGAAGAGCTTCACAAGATTTACCGGATTCTGGAGAAAGAGTATCCGGAGGCATATCTGGAGACCCTGGTTGTCGTAGATGGAACAACCGGTCAGAATGCACTGCAGCAGGCAAGACAGTTTGCAGAAATTGCAAATGTCACCGGCATTATCCTGACAAAGCTGGACGGAACTGCAAAGGGCGGTATCGCCGTTGCGATCCAGTCCGAGCTTGATATTCCGGTAAAATATATTGGAGTGGGCGAGAGCATTCACGATCTGCAGAAATTTGATGCAGACCAGTTCGTAAATGCACTGTTCCATACAACGGAAGAGAATGCCTGAAAAAAGACAACAAGGAGAAAATACTATGGCAGAAGAAATGCTGACACTCCCGAAATTTGAGGAAGCGTCTGAAATCGTAAAAAAAGTAACACAGGAGACGAAACTGGTTTACAGCAAATATTTCAGCGAGCAGACCGGAAATAAAGTCTATTTAAAACCGGAAAATATGCAGCTGACCGGCGCTTACAAACTGCGCGGCGCCTATTATAAAATCAGCACTTTAAGCGAGGAAGAGCGCGCGAAAGGTCTGATCACCGCATCTGCAGGAAACCATGCACAGGGTGTTGCGTATGCAGCA
>CAVBNJ010000205.1:0-5613 GCA_963596755.1 bacterium | reverse complement strand
GGATTGCCTTTGCCGCTGCGGTCACATCCACTGTTTCAAATTCAGAAAGGCAGTTGGAACAGTTTCCGCAGTAGTTCGAGCCGTACTCCCCGAAATACCGCAGAATATAGTCTCTCAGACACTCGTGTGTAAAGCAGTAGAACGTCATCTTTTTCAGGCGTTCCTCCTCCCGCTGGCGGATCAGCGCCGTCGTCTCAGGATCTTCCGTCTCCTGTGCCATATTTTCAATAAAAAACTGATTGGTGATGACATCCTGCCCCGAGTACAGCAGCACACACTCCGCCGGAAGACCGTCTCTTCCTGCTCTTCCGGCCTCCTGATAATAGCTTTCCATATTTTTCGGCATATTATAATGGATCACGTAGCGCACGTTCGATTTGTCGATTCCCATTCCGAATGCGTTCGTCGCCACCATGATCTGCTTCCGATCGTAGATAAAGTCCTCCTGGTTTTCCTTCCGCTCCAGATCGGAAAGTCCCGCATGATACCGCGTAACGGAATAACCCTCCTGCTCCAGCTTTTCGCAGACTTCCTCTACATTTTTCCGCGTCAGGCAGTAGATAATGCCGCAGTCCGCCTCATGCTCCGCAAGGAAAGTCCGTACAGCCGCAAATTTGTCTTTCGGCTGCTGTACCGTAAATTTCAGATTTTTCCGGTCAAATCCCGTCACCAGACGCACCGGGTCCTGCAATCCCAGGAGTGCTTCAATGTCATCCCGTACTTCTTTTGTCGCAGTCGCGGTAAACGCTCCGATTACCGGCCGTTTGGGAAGCTGCTCGACAAACTCCGTGATTTTCAGGTAACTCGGGCGGAAATCCTGGCCCCACTGTGAGATACAGTGCGCCTCGTCCACGCTGATCATCGAGATCTCCATCGCCTGCACGGCGTACAGAAACTCCGACGTTAAAAGACGCTCCGGCGCGACATAGATAATTTTGTATCTGCCCTCCATTGCCAGAGAAAGCGCTTTTCGATACTGTGCAGCACTTAGGGAACTGTTCAGGAACGCCGCATGAATTCCGGCCTGGTTCAGGGTGGATACCTGATCCTTCATCAGGGAAATCAGGGGCGATACCACCAGCGTGATCCCCGGCAGCAGAAGTGCCGGAATCTGATAGCACAGCGACTTTCCCGCGCCGGTCGGCATAATGCCGAGGACATCCTGTCCGGCAAGAAGTGCATCCACCAGCAGTTCCTGCCCCTCCCGGAAGGAATCGTATCCGAAGTACCTTTTTAAAACCTCATATTTTGTCATCTTGTTTTACCCTTTCCATCCACTCTACCGCCATTGTGACATAGATTGCGTGTAAAGTCAAACGGATGTATCCCGCATATCCCGGCTCCGCACTGCCGCGCATGTTTTCTTTTGCCCGTACATATATTGTCTCAAAAAGTCCCGGAGGGGGATTTTATGCGTTCTCTTTCACCCCTGTCCCGCCGGATCCTGAAAAAAGCCGGTATTGCTGCCGCTTTTTTCTGCTCTGCGTTCCTTTTTGGCTCTGTTCTGTCCCACTTTACCTGCCGCGCGCTCCGCAGAGCAGCTCCTGTCTTTCTCTCTGCTGCACCGGAGACACCTGTTTCTTCGATTTCCACGCCTGTCCTCTCCTTCGCCGCAGAAAACTGGGGACTCTCCTTCCCGGAAAAAGGAAAGACGCCCCTCGGGAATGCCACTGCAGAAGAACTTTCCGCCTACAACGCCTGGTTTGCCGCATCGCCGGATGAAAAAATCATCTATCTGACGTTCGACTGCGGCTATGAAAACGGCAATACCCCCACGATCCTCGATGCACTCCAGAAGCATCAGGCTCCTGCGACATTTTTTGTTGTCGGAAATTTTCTCTCGGATCAGCCGGATCTCGTCAAACGGATTGCTGCTGAGGGGCATATTGTCGGCAATCACACCTGGTCTCACCCGGATATGTCCAAAATTTCCACACAGGAAGCTTTTTCTGAGGAGCTGAACCGTGTTTCCGCGCTCTATCAGGAGACGACCGGCCAGGAGATGGTGAAGTTTTACCGGCCGCCGCAGGGAAAATACAGCACACAGAATCTGCAGATGGCAAAGGATCTCGGCTATCAGACCTTTTTCTGGAGTCTCGCCTATGTAGACTGGTACCAAGATCAGCAGCCGACCCACGAAGAAGCTTTTGAAAAACTGACCGGCCGCATCCATCCCGGTGCCATCGTTCTGCTGCACAACACCTCCTCCACGAATGCGGAGATTCTCGATGAGCTGCTGACAAAATGGGAAGATATGGGATATTCGTTCGGCTCCCTTGATCAGCTCTCGAACTGAAATGCCCCCTTCTTTACCACCTTCCACAGCCGCAGCACACAGATCAGATTCGGCACTGCCATACAGGCATTTGCCAGTTCCGAAAAGTTCCAGACAGCCTCCGCCATACATACGCATCCGGCAAAGGCTGCAAAGCAGAAAAACACACGGTACGCTATGGCGAAGCTGTCTCTTTTCACCAGCCAGACAAATGCCTGTTCCCCCTGGTACGCCCATCCTGCCATCGTTGCAAAGGCGAACAACAGAATCCCGACCGCGACAAGATAACCGCCCGCCGCTCCGAACACGCTTTCAAATGCCCGGATTACCATCGCCGCACCATCGGCTTTTTCCGCCTCTGACAGCCCTTCTGCCGCTCCTGTTACGCCGACGGCAAGTCCAGTCACAAGGCAGATCACCATGGTGTCAATGAACACGCCGGTCATGCTGATATATCCCTGCCGCACGGGATCGTCGGTCTGCGCGGCCGCAGCACTGATTCCTCCTGCTCCAAGCCCCGCCTCATTTGAGAAGACACCGCGGGAAATTCCATACCGCAGGGCCGGCGGCAGCAAAGCAATTCCCGTGCCGACGGTTCCTCCTAAGGCGGACCGAAGAGAAAAGGCATCCCGCATCATCGCCGCCAGCGTCCGCGGAAGTTCCCCGGCATGAAGGAAAATCACAATTCCTGCTCCGCCCAGATAAAAGAGTGCCATACCCGGAACCAGGATCTCCGCCACTTTTGCAATCGAGCGGAGTCCGCCCGTCACGACGAGCAGCAGCAGAACCGTCAGCACCAGACCGCTTGTCTCCGGCTTCACGCCAAAGGTATCCCGCATCGCAAGCGCAATGGAGTTTGCCTGCGTCATATTTCCCATTCCAAGCGATACCAGCACAGCGCTCCCGGCAAAAAAGACAGCCAGCATTTTTGCCGGACGATGCCCCGGAAATGCTTCTGTCAGCGTCACCATCGGTCCGCCGCAGTACGTCCCGTCTTTTCTCTGCATACGGTACTGCACAGAAAGAAAGCTCTCGGAAAATTTGAGGGCAAGTCCCACAACTGCCGCAAGCACCATCCACACCAGTGCACCCGGACCGCCGAGCGCCATCGCGGAGGCCACACCCACGATGTTTCCCGTTCCGATCTCCGCCGCCAGCTCCGTCATCAGCGATGCAAACGGCGAAACTCCTGCTTTTGTTTTCTCCCCGGAGTGCCTTGCATCCCGCCCGAATGCTGCCCGGAGTGCAAACGGCAGCCGCCGGATGGGCAGTGCCCGAAGCTGTATCATCAGAAACAGGCCTGTCCCAAGCAATAAACTAAGAAGCGGCGGCCCCCAGGCAATGGCATTCGCCTCCTTCAGAAACGCATGGATCATCTTCATCCTCCGCACATCGTATTGTTTTCTCTGCACTTTATGCAAATCGGCACAAAAAAAGAACCCGACAGCAGCTCACCGCCGTGTCCGGTTCTTTTCCTCACACTCTTTTGTTGTCTTTGGCTTTCATCCGTTCTCAGGATTCCTGCTCCTTCAGATCATCTGCTACCAGAACGCCCGCTTTAAAGCCCATCAGCATCATTTCCAGCATTTCAGCGTCGTAGTTGCGGTATTTCAGATAATAAAACAGGGAATCGAGATAGTTTAAAAAGCCTTTTTTCGTCTCCGGGCTTAAAATCACCTGTTTTCCATTGCCCATCAGATATTTGGCAATCCGGGAAAAGACGAATTTTTCATTTAAGAATGCCATTGCATCCGATGTCTCATCCTCTACCAGGACCTGGATCGGTTTTCTCCGCAGAAACCAGTACGTCTCATAGGAAATGACCTTCAGGGAATTGATGTGTTTTGCCTGATGAAAATGCTTCAGCCGGGAAATATCGGTAAAGTAGTCCAGCACCGCATGGCTCAGCAGCGACTCGCTGATCCGGATTTTCTCGCGGATGCCGAGGCTCTTGGCAAATTCTTCGATTTCTTCATAAAAAACAGCGTATCGGCTCTGGATCACTTCCTCGGAAAATTCTTCCAGAAGTCCGTCGTAGTTTGTGTATACTTTTTCTATTGTATTCATTTTTCCTCCCCGGGCAGATTCAGGATTTCATAGCAGAGTTTCGTCCGGACAAAGTCGGTATATTCGGTCATCTCCCGCTTCTCCATCGTTCCGTAGCGGATCGGCGAGGTATTTCCCATCAGATGTTTTCGGATTTTTCCGGCTTTCACTGCCGCCATCATATTCTCTGCTGAATCCTCCGCTGCATGGGAGAAGCCCATACGGCCCGTATTTCTTCCATCCATTTTGTTGTTCCTTTCTGTTTCCAAACGTGCTTATTCTTTCAGAATGCTCCAGACGGCATCGTCCATCGTGTGGATTTCGCTCAGATCCCGTTTTTCCGTGGCCGCTTTGACCTGCGGCTTTAATTCGCGTTTGCGCACAATCGTTTCTTTGCTCTGGAATTTCTCATCCGGCACAACCTGGAGACGGCGGTAAAACGACCCCATCTCGTCACCCATACCCGCCAGACGGTTCAGCAGTTCGGAAAACTCGGTCAGCATCGCATTGCCCTTCCGCCGCGGATAGAGAATGCTGTGGTCGATCTCTCCCCAGCCCTCCTCGAACAGCGTCTTGATCTGGATTTCAATGTACACGCCGCGGTAAACGACAATGTAATGCACGGCACGGTAATGCTTCCGGTCAAGAATATTTTCCTCCGGAATCCAGTTCACATAGATATCGGCATAGTCGCCAAGGCGCGTATGGACTTTCGGCGGCTCAACCATATAGCCCGATGCGTTTTGATCGTAATCGCGGCCATAGTCGCGGATATATTTTTCCGGATCGTTTTTAAACCAGTGGGTAATGTATTTATGGAAGTTTACCCAGTCCTCCCGATACAGCAAAAGTCCCCGGATTCCGATCAGGTCTGTCACATAACGTGTGTAGTTTGTTGCATCCATTTTCCGGTATTTTGCATAATTTTCCAGACGCTTGCGCACCAGCTTTTCCACCAGATGTTCGGTGTCCTTCAGGCGGCTGTGGTACGACTGCAGTCCGATTTCTTTTTCTTTATCCTGCAAAAACTCTGCTACAAATTCTTTTCGGATTTTTTCCAGCGTCGGACGGCGCCGCTCATAATCATCCGCAATCTCCAGCAGTTCTTCCCAGGAAATATCTGCCTCCTCAAATTCCTGCGGCAGAATTCCGAATTTTTGCAGAAATTCGTCCTTTGTCAGATACACGTAACTTCCTCGCTCTCTTTGTTGCTTCCATTTACAGTTTTTTCTTCAGAACACACCCCGGAAAACCGGCCCTGCTGCGTTCTGACGCACCGGAGAGATTATAGC
>CAVBNJ010000204.1:0-5643 GCA_963596755.1 bacterium | reverse complement strand
GCGGGATGCATTTCTCGGCACGGCCTCTGCGTAGAAGCGGAGCGGATCGACGATACGGATCGAGTAGGAACCGTGTGCACGCAGGAACAGCTCGGCATTGTAGAACTGATCGAAATAGTTGACCGGATTTCTCGTTCCGAATTTGATTCCCTTGATTTCCTGCAGATTAATATAGAAAACTCTCTGCTCGTGCGGGGTCTGGCCGCCGAATTTCAGGCGCTCAAACGTATCTTTTACTGCCGCGTCCAGCGATCCGCTGAACATCGACGGGGAAGATGACTGGTCTACGGTAAAGTAGCCCGGCTCTGCGGTGTAATCGACGATCTTTCCGCCGTCTACCAGCATCATAAACTGATTGTCATAGACATGGATCACAGAACCGTTGGAAATCGTCTGGCTTCCTTTTCTGTTCTGGCCTTTTCTTACCAGGATTCCTTCTGTAAATACCGTATGTTCCCCCATCTCATATGGCTCTACGGTCTCCAGCCACTGATCGGCGAGACCGCCGTGCACTGCATTGACTGCTGCTCTGATAATGCCCATATGTTTTACCTCCTGTAAACATGAAAGGAGCATTTCCGTCCTCTTCTGGTGAAAATGCTCCTTATTTTACTTGTCACTGTGCTCTGCCCACAGCCGAATTGTTACTCTTCTTCTTTTGCTCCGGTTCCGAGGGCAATCCACTTCAGATATGCGTTGATAAACAGGTCGATTCCGCCGTCCATGACTGCATCGACGTTTCCGGTCTCTGCGTTGGTACGGTGATCTTTGACCATGGTGTACGGCTGCATCACGTAGGAACGGATCTGGTTGCCCCAGCCGATCTCGGTTACTTCACCGCGGATGTCGCTCAGCTTGTCTGCCTGCTCCTGCAGTTTCAGCATGTACAGCTTTGCTTTCAGCATCTGCATTGCCTTGTCCTTGTTCTGGAACTGGGAACGCTCATTCTGGCAGGTAACCACGATGCCGGTCGGCATATGCGTGATTCGGATTGCCGAAGACGTCTTGTTGATGTGCTGTCCGCCGGCGCCGCTGGAACGGTACGTATCGATACGAATATCCTCATCGCGCACTTCCACGTCGATCTCTTTGTCGATATCCGGCATAACATCACAGGATACGAACGAGGTCTGGCGTTTTCCTGCCGCGTTGAACGGGGAAATACGAACGAGACGGTGCACACCTTTTTCGGATTTCAGGTAACCGTAAGCATTCTCACCGTTGACCTGGAACGTAACGGATTTCACGCCGGCCTCATCGCCGTCCAGGAAGTCGAGTTCCTCGATCGTAAAGCCTTTGCGCTCTGCCCATCTCGTATACATACGATACAGCATGCCGCACCAGTCGCACGCTTCTGTTCCGCCTGCTCCTGCATTCAGCTTGATGATCGCATTGTCCTTGTCGAATTCGCCGGACAGCAAGGTTTTGATGCGGATCGCATCGAAGGATGCCTTGAACTCTTCCATCATTTCCGCAATCTCCGGAACAACGGAGTCATCGTCCTCCTCCTGGCCCATCTCGATCAGAGTTTCCATATCTTCTTTGGCAGATACCAGTTTCTGATACGTATCTCTGTCCTCTTTCATGCTGCTCAGCTGTTTCATCTGTTCCTGCGCTTCTTCGGGGTTGTCCCAGAAATTGGGCTCCTCCATTTTACGCTCTAATTCTTCGATCCTCTGCTCTTTGTTAGCGAGGTCAAAGTGAATCCCTCACTTCCACTAATGGTTTATCGTATGTTCCAAGTTCTGTTTTGAACTGGTCTAATTCAACTACCACAAGCTTCACCTGCTTTCTGTTTTATATTTTTATGACACGCAGCCTCTGGTAGGGAAGCTGCGTGCTTTGTCAGACGGATCGTGCTCATCCGTCTCACGGTTGTTTTATTTTTTATCAAACTGGTTTACGGCCGCAGCACTGTTTGTACTTCTTGCCGCTTCCGCACGGGCATGGATCGTTTGGATAGATCTTACGCTCTGCGCGCTGTACCGGTTTTCTCGGGCCGGACTCATCTTTGTTTGTTCCGGTCACTTTTGCTACCTGCTCACGCTCTACTTTCTGCTCTACACGTACATGGAACAGGAGACGGACGGTATCCTGCTGGATGGACTCGAGCATTTCGTTGAACATGTCGTAGGCTGCCATCTTGTACTCGACCTTCGGGTCTCTCTGGCCGTATGCCTGCAGGCCGATACCCTCGCGGAGCTGATCCATATCATCGATATGATCCATCCACTTCTGGTCGATCACCTTCAGAAGAACGACACGCTCAAGCTCACGAATCTGCTCCTCCTCCGGGAATTCTGCTTCTTTCTCCTCGTAGAGTTTGACCGCTTCCTCTTTTAACTGCTGTTTCAGCTCGTTCTTGGAAATCTTCTCTACGCGCTCTTTTGTGACTGCCTTCACCGGAATGATGGAAAGCAGCATCTCATTTAATTCGGTCAGATCCCACTCGGACTGCTCGGTGTTCTCGCCGATGCAGAGGTCCACGGTATTGTCGATCGTATCGGCAATCATCTTGAAGATGGTGTCTCTCATGCTCTCTCCGTCGAGCACGCGGCGTCTCTCTTTGTAGATGATCTCACGCTGCTCGTTGTTTACCTGGTCGTAATCGAGCAGGTTCTTACGGATTCCGTAGTTGTTGCCCTCGATCTTCTTCTGCGCTTTTTCGATCGCGGAAGAAAGCATCTTGTGCTCGATCTGCTCGTTTTCCGGTACGCCGAGGGATTTGAAGATACCCATCAGTTTTTCGGAACCGAAGAGTCTCATCAGATCGTCTTCCAGGGAGATGTAGAAACGGGACTCACCCGGGTCTCCCTGACGGCCGGAACGACCGCGGAGCTGATTGTCGATACGGCGGGACTCGTGACGCTCGGTACCGATGATCTTTAATCCACCGGCAGCTTTTGCCACATCGTCCAGCTTGATATCGGTACCACGGCCAGCCATGTTGGTCGCGATGGTAACGGCTCCTGCCTCACCGGCATGGGCTACGATTTCTGCCTCGAGCTCATGGAACTTCGCATTCAGGACCTGATGCGGGATTCCCTCGCGGCGCAGCATTTTGCTTAACAGCTCGGAAGTCTCGATGGTGATCGTACCAACCAGAACCGGCTGATTAACGGCATGTGCTTCTTTGACTTCTTCTACCACTGCGTGGAATTTCTCTTTTTTCGTCATGTATACGGCGTCGTCCATATCCACACGGATCACCGGGCGGTTGGTCGGGATTTCGATAACGTCCATGCCGTAGATATCACGGAACTCCTGCTCCTCGGTGAGGGCAGTACCGGTCATGCCGGCTTTTTTCTCGTATTTATTAAAGAAGTTCTGGAACGTGATGGTTGCCAGAGTCTTGCTCTCTCTTCTTACTTTTACGTGCTCTTTTGCCTCGATTGCCTGATGCAGACCATCGGAATAACGGCGGCCCGGCATGATACGGCCGGTAAACTCATCGACGATCAGAACCTCGTCGTCTTTGACTACGTAGTCTTTGTCGCGGTGCATCAGATAGTTGGCACGCAGCGCCAGGATCACGTTGTGCTGGATCTCCAGGTTCTCCGGATCGGAGAGGTTCTCGATGTGGAAGAAGTTCTCGACTTTCTTCACACCGTCATCGGTCAGGGTAACGAATTTGTCTTTCTCGTTGACGATAAAGTCTCCGGTCTCCTCGATCTCCTCGCCCATGATCGCGGTCATCTTTGTCATCTCGCCGCTTGCCTCGCCGCGCTCCATCTGGTGTGCCAGGATGTCGGCGGTCTCGTACAGCTTCGTGGATTTGCTGCTCTGTCCGGAAATGATCAGCGGTGTTCTCGCCTCGTCGATCAGGACGGAGTCAACCTCGTCGATGATACAGTAAGCAAGCTCTCTCTGTACGAGCTGCTCTTTGTAGATAACCATGTTGTCACGCAGGTAATCGAAACCAAGCTCATTGTTGGTGATGTAGGTGATGTCGCATGCGTACTGCTGGCGGCGCTCATCGTTTTTCATATCATTTAAAACGACACCGACGGTCAGGCCGAGGAATCTGTGGACTTTTCCCATCCACTCAGCATCTCGGTTTGCCAGGTAATCGTTGACGGTGACGATATGGACACCGCGTCCGGTCAGTGCGTTCAGGTAAGCCGGGAGGGTGGAAACGAGGGTTTTACCTTCACCTGTTTTCATCTCGGCGATACGGCCCTGATGGAGGATGATACCACCGATCAGCTGTACACGGTGATGCTCCATGCCGAGGGCACGTTTTGCTGCCTCACGGACGGTTGCGAATGCTTCCGGGAGAAGGGAATCCAGGGATTCTCCTCCGTTGTAGCGGTCTTTATATTCCTTTGTCTTGGCGCGCAGCTCTTCATCGGTCAGTGCCTGCATGGTCGGGCGGAGAGCTTCGATTTTGTCCACGATCGGATAGATTCGTTTCAGCTCACGCTCACTGTGCGTGCCAAAAAGTCTTTCTGTGAATTTCATAGAATGTTTGCTCCTGCTTTCTCTGTTAATTGCCATATTTACATATGGTATTATTCTACCACTTCTGGCACAAGATAACAATGAATTTTTCGTAAACATTTGGCGCGGAACCCTGGTTTTCCGCTGTTTTTACGGCTTTTCCGGCTTCTTCCCGGCTCTTTCTGTGAAAAAATCCCCCTGCTGTGCAGCTCTTCTGCCGCCAGCAGGGGGATTTTGTTCATTTTTTATTTACTTTTAGCACTCCGGCTCGATCAGACCGTAGGTGTTGTTCTTTCTCTTGTAAACAACGTTTACTTCGTCGGTCTCTGCGTTTCGGAATACGAAGAAGGTGTGTCCAAGAAGTTCCATCTGTACGCAGGCATCTTCCGGATACATCGGTTTCATGCCGAATTTTTTGGTACGGATGATCTGGATGTCTTCATCTTCCAGATAGTCGTGCTCCAGATATTCTTTCTGGAAGTTTCCTGCTTCCTGCTGTTTGTCAGCAATTTTATTTTTGTATTTGCGAAGCTGGCGTTCGATGACTTCTTCTACCAGATCGATGGATACGTACATATCGTTGCTTACCTGCTCGGAACGGATGATGTTTCCTTTTACCGGAATGGTAACCTCAATTTTCTGTCTTTCTTTCTCTACACTTAAGGTTACAATGACATTTGTGTCAGGCGTAAAATATTTCTCCAGTTTGCCAAGTTTTTCATTGACCGCGGCTTTTAATCCCTCTGTCACGTCAATATTTTTTCCGCTGATGGTAATTTTCATTATGCCCAACCCCTTTGCTCTCAAATTTTACAGGTTTTTCACATCCCCTGTAAGTAACTCTAATTATAGCAATAGTTGTCTCTATTTGCAATAGTATTTAGAAAATTCATGAATATTTTAGAGTTTTTTCTGTTACAGTTCACTTGTATCTTATTTTTGACAGATTTCATGCTCGCATGAAAATCTGTCGGGAATAAGATACAAAGGGAGCGCCTGGTTATGAGCAAAAAGGAGCTGCGCAGCAGCGGAGAGCGCTGAAAGCGCGGTTTTGCGAATGGCGCGGGTGAACGTCCGTCCCCCTATCGGCGACAGGTTTCCAGTACATCCTCGAATTTCATGTTGCCGCCGAACAGGTCCAGTGCGCTGCCGATCGTCACGTCGACGTGGTTGTTTCCGACTTTTTTCAGCAGTTCCAGATCT
>CAVBNJ010000203.1:0-5677 GCA_963596755.1 bacterium | reverse complement strand
ATACCAATAGATACTCTCCTTCACATACTGCTCGGACGGCAGTGTCTCCTCCTCGAACATCGCGTAGAGTTCCAGATACAGCTCCATCGCCGCGGTCAGTTCCAGCAGGCGGTCCTCATAGACCCAGACAACCGCGTTTCCAAGCTCCCGGTACAGACAGCTAAGGCTCTTTCCGTACGTCTCACCGAGTGCCCGCACCGCAAATGCCGGGTTTCCGTACGAAATCTCATACCGCTCCCCGATTACATCCTCATACGGTTCGCGGTTGAAAACGGCCAGTTCCTCCTCCGATGCTGTTTTCAGATACCCCTCCGCGATTCTGGTGCGGATCTGATCCATTTTACAGAGGTACTGCGCCATCTGCGCAAAGAAATCGCGGTACGGCTGCGGAACGCTTTTTTCCGCCGGGATCTGGCGGATCCGCTCGATCGCAAGCGAATACCGCTCGTTTAATAATTCATCTGTCATAAAAAATCCCTTTCTGTTTTCTCTTTAACTGTTACGAGGGGCAGATCCGCCCCTCATTTTTCTTTCTTATTTCTGTTTTTCTTCCCGGTCGTCAATGATCTTTCCGTCCCGGATACTCTGTTCGAGAATCTCCTCCATATAACTCCAGATCTCCTCGGAACCGGTCGCTGTCTTCTCGTTTCGTTTCAGCGGCTGGGAAATCCGCACATTGTGGCGGGTCCAGTCTTTTCCGTCGTTCTCATGATTTAAGAGCAGCGGCTGGAAATTGTCCATCACATGGGCGAAGCGCGCCTCCGGTGTCTCATATTCTTCAAACTCAAGCCAGAGATCCATCAGCATTTTTCCCTGATCTTCCGGCAGCAGGCCGTAGATGCGCTCTGCCGCTTTGTGCTCTCTTTCGTCTTTTGATTTATTTGCCTCCTCATCGTACGCGTAGGTATCTCCCGCGTCGATCTCCACGAGGTCGTGGATCAGAAGCATCAGCATCGTTCTGCCGATATCGATCTTTTCATTGGAATATTCCTGCAGCAGAAATGCCATCACTGCCATATGCCATGCGTGCTCCGCGTCGTCCTCCTGGCGGGAATAGCCGCGGATGTGCGTCTGACGCAGGATCTGTTTTTCTTTGTCAATTTCCAGAATAAAATTCAGCTGTTTTTCAAACCGTTCGCGATCCATTTCTTGTCCCCTTTTCGTATGGAATATCGTCAAATTTACCGTACGCCGATCAGAAACAGCGCCAGCCATGCGACCAGCATACCGCCGCACGTAATCGAGCCGAGTACCGACATTCTGTGGCTGACCTGTTCTTCTTTAAAACTCTTCATTCCCACATAGAAGCCGTATCCCGACAGAAGGAACGAGAACAGCCCCGCTGCTCCGAGAAAAATTCCTCCGTTTCCGCGGAATGCAAAGGATACCACTGACGCCAGCAGAAACAGAAAGACCGAAGCGCCGGCCATATAGAGCGCTTCTTTTCCGCCCTCCGACGGTTTTCGGACAAAATTGTAATTATACTTCTTCCTCGCCATATTTCCATCTCCTCAATTTATTGCAGATCAGGAATGCGCCGCAGCCGATCATGGCACCGAGCGTATTCAGGATCAGATCATCTACATCAAAGCAGCCCACCTTTGTGATGAGCTGAATCGTTTCCACGCAGAGGCTGAACAGAAAGCCAAGGAGCGATACTTTCCAGAAGCTCTCCATTTTTTTGTGCATTACCGGAACGATAAAACCGAACGGCAGAAAGCCGATCACATTGCCCGCGAGATTCAAAAATGCGGCCAGAAAGCCCACTTTTTCGCGGTAAATCCAGAACCGTTTAATCTCCTGAAACGGCACCAGATTGTAGCGGTAATCCAGTTCAAAAAAGTTTCTTCTTCCGTATTCTTCTGCAAAAAACAGAAAATAGACAAGCGCAAGAAGATAGATCAGAAAGAAAAGCCGACCGACGATACGGATTCTCTCTTTCGTCTCCTGCTTCATATTTGTTTCCCCTTTCTGCGTTGTTCTCCCCTCATCCCCTGTAAGACACATTCTATCAGAAACGCCGGAATACCTCATCTGCGCACACGCTTCTGAAATACCCCGGCATTTTTTCTGGAACCATTTTAGAACATGATTTCCCCGCGTCGTTTCAGCAGGCCTGCTCCGCTTACGATCATCAGAACGCCGGTTGCCACTCCAACGACAACCAGCACGGCGCCCATGGCGATATTTCCGCCGCCGACACGTCCCATGGTTTTATAGATTTTTTCATTCATAGCGCAAAACTCCTTTTTTTCGGTGTACCGTGTTTTATTTTACACCGTACTCCTCATAATATGCGTCAATGGCAGCCTTCATCTTGTCATCGATCTGGATTTTGCCCTGGCATGGACGATTGTACAGATAGGTGATGACATCCTCCATGGTTACGATAGCATTTGCCGGGAAGCCGTAGGTTTCCTGGATTTCCTCGAGGGCACTCTTGTCGCCTTTTCCGCGCTCCATGCGGTTTAAGGATACCATCAGGCCCTTGATTTCCACATCGCCCTGTGCCTGGATGATCGGGAAGGTCTCCTCGATGGATTTTCCGGAAGTGGTTACATCTTCGATGATGACAACGCGGTCACCGTCTTTGATCTTGCTTCCAAGCAGCAGTCCGGCATCTCCGCCGTGATCTTTTGCTTCTTTCCGGTTGGAGCAGTAGCGTACTTCCACACCGTAAAGATCATGAATCGCAATTGCTGTTACAACGCTGAGCGGGATTCCTTTGTAGGCCGGTCCAAACAGAACGTCGAAATCCAGTCCGTAATTGTCATGGATTGCTTTTGCGTAATACTCGCCGAGACGTTTTAACTGGCTTCCGGTTACGTAAGCTCCCGCATTCATAAAGAACGGGGATTTTCTTCCGCTTTTCAGGGTGAACTCTCCAAATTTTAATACCTGGCTCTCGACCATGAACTCGATAAACTGCTCCTTGTACTGTTCCATCTTCTTTTCCTCCATATTTTCAGGGGAAGGCATTTTTTCTTTTCGCATTTTTCTCATGCCGCCCGTTTTTACTTCTATTCTGTTCTATACTATCATAAACGCCTCTGTTTTTCCAGTACAAGCACAGGATTTTCCATCAAAAAACTTTCAGTTGTTCACAGATCGCCTGTTTTACCTTTTCGATATCGATTGGTTTTGCCAGATGGGCATTCATTCCGGCCTCGAGGCACTTTTTCTCATCCTCTTTGAACGCATTGGCCGTCATCGCAAGAATCGGAATCGTCTTTGCATCCGGCCGTGCCAGCGCACGGATTTCTTTTGTCGCAGTAAGTCCATCCATCACCGGCATCATGATGTCCATCAGAATCGCATCGAAGGTTCCTTCCGGCTTCTCCCGAAACAGTTCCAGTGCCTGCTTTCCATCGGTAACGACTGTCACCTCTGCGCCTTCATCTTCCAGAAGAATCTGTGCGATTTCCGCATTGAGTTCATTATCCTCTGCCATCAGAAGTTTCAGCCCCTGAATCCTGTTTTCCGTCGAAACCTTCTCCGCCTGCGGTTCCGGTGCAATCTCAAATGGAATGGTAATCCAGAACGTGGAACCCACACCTTCTTTGCTCGTAACCTGAATGGTGCCGCCCATTTGTTCCACCAGACTTTTTACAATCGGCATGCCAAGGCCGGTTCCCTGATATTCGCTGCGGGCTGTCTGCTTCTCCTGTACAAACGGTTCAAAAATGTGTTTCAAGAATTCCTCGCTCATGCCAACACCGGTATCTGAAATTTTCCAGCGGTATGTTACCGTTTTTTCTGTCTGCTCGAGACATTCCATCGACGATTTTATGGTTCCGCCTTCTTTATTATATTTAATACAGTTTCCAAAAATATTTAAAGCAATCTGGCGCAGATGCAGGGAACTTCCATACACATATGAGACCGGCAGATCATACGTTTCGTATTCCATGACGATGCCCGCTTCTGTCGCATTTCCGCTGATGATCGCTTTTACATCCTCGATCGCCTCCCTAAGATTAAACGGATCATGCGCAAGGATTGCGGTTCCGCCGTTCAGTTTGCTCATCTGCAATACATCATTGACAAGGGAAAGAAGATGCTGCGCCGCTGTCTCCATCTTTTCCCGGTTGGCCCGTACAAGAGCTTCATCGTCGCTGTGGTCTTTGTTGATTTTGATTAAGCCGAGAATTCCATTCAGCGGTGTCCGGATATCGTGCGACATGTTATTCATGAAGGTCGTCTTTGCGATATCCGCTTTCCGCGCTTCGATCAGCGCTGCTTTCATTTTTTTCCTGCTGATCACCAGATTCACCACCAGAATGGTCAGCAGCACAATAATCACAGCACTCATAACAATCACGATCGTGGCATGCTCGCGGAGGAACGCTTTTACAGAAACCGTCTGATCTGCCACAGAATTCTCTGCCAGAACCATGCCATTTAACACATCCGCGGACTGCGAAATCGCTTTATTTACAACGGAAACCACTCTTCTGTCCTCTTTCGTGGAAAAAAGGACGATATCCGTGCGTGATGACATTTCTGCAATGGAAAGCTTTTCTGTCACTGGATCTGCTTTCAGAATATTATACCGGGAAGACGGAATGATGGTACTGCCCGCTTTTCCATCTGCAACCGCCTTCAGGCATTCTTCCTGCGAATCATAGGAAATCACTTCTGCTTCCGGAAAAAGCACCTCGAGCACACTCGGCGTAAAGACGGATTCATACGTGGCTGCTATCTTTTTCATTCCCTCCTCGTAATCTTTCCCCTGGTAGAGGATCACAGGAGTCGTCTCAAGCACCGGGTCCGTCATGGCAAAATCATCCAGTTCTGCCAGGTAAAGGTCTCCGATCACAGGCCCGGCCAGATCAATCGCTCCATCCTTCAGCGCGTTTTCCATCTGCTGAATATCCGGAAACGCCTGTGCCTGAACGGTAATGCCGAATTCTTCTGTCAGATTGTCCATCACCGTATCGATGACACCGATCAGTTCCCCGTCTTCTTCGCCGCTGAACGGCAGATCATCTGCAAGATAGCCCAGCCGGATCACATTGTCGTGTGCATCCAGCCACTGCCGTTCTTCCTCATTCAGCGTCAGGCCGCCTGTCATTTTGTAATAATATTTTGCAGACAGCGTACTGTTATAATCCGTTTCCGCATTCTGGATCTCATACAGGGCAGCATTCAGTTCTTTTAACAGATCCGGTCTTGTCTTGGAAACGGCAAAATAATACTCGTTGAAGCCGATGCTGATGATCGCCTGATAATTGTACTTCGTGGAAAGATCCGGTGCCGCGATCGCATCCAGCTCTCCTGCGTCCAGCTTTTCCATCATTTCGTCGTAGCCGGTACACGGAACCGTTTCTGCCTCAATCTGGTTATTCTGCAGCCACTCCTCCAGAAGCCCTTCCTGATAACTGCCTTCCGTAACGCCGATTCTGCATCCATTCAGGTTTTCTATCTCACCTGTGGTTAAATCACTTCTGTTTTTTCCTGCATACAGCCAGTAAGTGCCCTTTCCCTGCGGATACGTCGAAAAGCTGATCAGCTCTGCTCTTTCCGGTGTATATGTGACATCTCCAAACAGATCTATCTCGCCTTTTGCCAGCATTTCCAGACATTCCGTAAAGGAGCCGTAGACGTACTCATATTTCCATCCGGTCAGATACGATATCTTCTGCAGATATTCATATCCGGCTCCCCGTTTATATTC
>CAVBNJ010000202.1:0-5680 GCA_963596755.1 bacterium | reverse complement strand
GCGGAAGCGTCGCGTGCATTTGAGAAACTTCCGATCCTGGAAAATGTAGACATTCTGCGAAATATATTGTATGCTGGTATCTGGGAAAAATACGAAATGCGAAAAAGCGCAAAAGAGCGCCAAAAAGAGGAGAAATAAAGACTGATGACAGATCCATATGAGGTGTTGGGCGTGTCCCGCGGAGCTTCGGACGAAGAAATCAAAAAAGCGTATCGAAAACTCAGCCGGATGTACCACCCGGATGCCAATATCAATAATCCGAACAAAGCAGAAGCAGAAGAAAAATTCAAACAGGTGCAGCAGGCGTACAAACAGATCATGGATGAGCGCGAGCACGGAACCTCGTACCAGAGCGGCGGTTCGTCGTATGGCGGATACGGTCCGTTCGGCGGTTATGATCCATTCGGCGGTGCGTACGGAAACGGCGGTTCTGCGCGGAACGATTACGGAAATTCGGAGCAGGAGATGCGGCTGCAGGCGGCGGCCAACTACATCAACAGCGGCCATTTCACCGAGGCCATGAACGTGCTGAACGACATCTCCGACCGCAGCGGAAAATGGTATTTCCTGCATGCGATTGCGAATTCACGCCTCGGCAACAACATCAATGCCGTGCAGGACGCGGAGATGGCGGTGAAATTAGAGCCGCAGAACATGCAGTATCAGCAGCTTTTAAACCAGCTCCAGGGCGGCGGCCAGTGGTATTCCGACATGGGAAGCGGATACGGCTACGAGAGAAGCGCCGGAGACCTCGGCAAGTGGTGCTGTGAGTGCATGGCGATTAACGCGATCTGCAATTGCTGCTGCTGCGGCGGAAGAGGATTTTTCTGCTGTTAAGTAAAAAGAATGGTATAAAACAAAAAATACCGGGGAGAATAACACTATCATCGAAATTCCCCTGTTCGATGAGACAAAAGAAGAATAAGGAAATACTTATCCTCCCCTTAAAAGCCCCGCTGCGACCGGGAAAAACGGTTCGCTGCGGGGTTTTTCCTATCGTTTCACTTACACCGAAAGTCCTTGTGTTTCCTGTCAAAACAGATTATAATGAAAGAGATCGCAATCATGACCGGAAGCCCGGATTTTCAGAAAAATACGGCACGGATCATATAAAGAAAACAGAAAGAGAGAAAAGCTATGGAACGAAAAACAGCATGGAATGAGTACAAGAAAAAAGACATGAAAAAGCTGGAAAAATTAAACGCCGGCTACCGCGTATTCCTGGATCACGGAAAAACAGAGCGCGAGTGCGTAAAAGAGAGCGTACGCCAGGCAGAAGAGGCCGGATACGTAAACCTTGACACTTACGTAAAAGAAAACCGTGCGTTAAAACCAGGCGATAAAGTTTACGCAGTATGCATGAAGAAAGCCATCGCCCTGTTCCAGATCGGAACAAAACCGCTGACCGAAGGTATGAACATCCTCGGCGCACACATCGATTCCCCGCGTCTCGATGTAAAACAGAATCCGCTGTATGAGGACAATGGATTTACATATCTTGATACCCATTATTACGGCGGTATCAAAAAATGGCAGTGGGTAACCCTTCCGCTTGCCATCCACGGCGTTGTAGCCAAAAAGAACGGCGAAGTTGTTGATGTTGTCATCGGTGAGGACGACAACGATCCGGTATTCTGCGTCACAGACCTTCTGATCCACCTTTCCAGAGAGCAGCAGACCAAACCGGCAAACACCGTAGTAGAGGGCGAAAACCTTGACCTTCTGATCGGAAGCCAGCCGCTCGAGGGAACCGAGAAAGAGGCTGTCAAAGCCATGACCTTAAAGCTCTTAAACGACAAATACGGCATCGAAGAAGAGGATTTCCTCTCCGCAGAGCTTGAGATCGTACCGGCAGGAAAAGCACGTGAGCTTGGTATGGATGCCAGCATGATCCTTGCATACGGACAGGACGACCGTGTATGCGCATACACCTCTCTGGTAGCAATGCTCGAAGTAGAAGCACCGGAGAAGACCTCCTGCTGCCTGCTCGTAGACAAAGAGGAGATCGGAAGCGTCGGTGCAACCGGTATGCAGTCTCATTTCTTTGAGAACACCATGGCAGAGCTGCTTGCACTTGCAGGTGAGGGAACAGAGCTTGCCCTTAGAAGATGCCTTGCTTCTTCCAGAATGCTCTCTTCTGACGTAAGTGCAGCATTTGATCCGCTGTATGCAGCAGCATTCGAGAAGAAAAACGCAGCATTCTTTGGAAAAGGTATCGTCATCAACAAATTTACCGGTTCCGGCGGAAAAGGCGGCTCCAACGATGCCAATGCAGAGTACATCGGAGCACTCCGCGCGATCTTCGATGACGCCAAAGTTAACTGGCAGACCGCAGAGCTTGGTAAAGTGGATGTCGGAGGCGGCGGAACCATCGCCTACATCATGTCCCTGTACGGCATGGAAGTTATCGATTCCGGTGTACCGGTATTAAGCATGCATGCTCCGTGGGAAGTAACCAGCAAAGCAGATGTTTACGAGGCAAAGAAAGCCTATGTAGCATTCTTAAAGAATGCATAACATATAACACAAGATTATGAGGAGGTTTGAAACGTTTGGACAGTGACATAGTCGGCAGTATTCTTTTGCAGGTCGTATTGATAGCGGTCAATGCGGTATTTGCCTGCGCGGAGATCGCTATGGTCTCCTGTAACGACGCAAAACTGGAAAAAATGGCACAGGAGGGAAACAAACGGGCGGCGAAGCTGTTTCGCCTGACGGAGCAGCCGTCCCGTTTCCTGGCGACCATACAGGTTGTCATCACCTTTTCCGGATTCCTCGGAAGTGCCTTTGCGGCAGAAAACTTTTCGGATCGTCTCGTCGCCGTACTTTTAGACGCGGGCGTGAAAATTCCGGAAAAGACGCTGGATGCCATTGCCGTCGTGCTGATTACGCTGCTTTTATCCTATATTACCCTGATCTTCGGCGAACTGGTGCCGAAAAGGATCGCGATGCAGAAAGCCGAGCAGATTGCACTCGGTGTTTCCGGCCTTGTGAGCGGCGCTTCGAAAGTCTTTGCACCGCTTGTATGGCTGCTCACAGCATCGACAAACGGCATCCTGCGCCTGATGGGCATTGACCCGAACGCGGACGATGATCAGGTGACGGAAGAAGAAATCCGGATGATGGTAGATGCCGGCAGCGAAAAAGGTACCATCGACAACGATGAAAAAGATATGATTCAGAACGTATTTGAATTCGATGATCTGACGATCGATGAAATCTGTGTCCACCGGACCGATGTGGATCTTCTGTGGCTGGAGGATTCGATCGAGGAGTGGGAGCAGCTCATTCATGAGAGCCGCCACTCGTATTACCCGGTCTGCGGCGAAACCGTGGACGATATCATCGGCGTTCTGGATGCCAAGGATTATTTCCGGCTTCGCACCAAGGACCGCGATCATGTCATGAAAGAAGCAATCAAACAGCCTTATTTTGTTCCTGAAAACATCAAGGCCGCCACTCTGTTCCAGAACATGAAAAAGACGGGCAACTATTTTGCCGTGGTTCTGGATGAGTACGGCGGCATGGATGGCATTATCACCGTGCGCAACCTGATCGAGCAGCTCGTCGGAGATCTGAACGACGAGACGGAGATCGGGCAGCCTTCTGAGATTGAACCGATTTCGGCAGATACGTGGAAAATCATGGGAAGCGCGTCGCTGGACGATGTGGCGGAGGAGCTGAAAATCGAACTGCCGGTGGACGAATACGAAACCTTCGGCGGCTACATTTTCGGCGAACTCGGCGCAGTTCCGGACGACGGCAGCCAGTTTGAACTCGAGACGGACGGCCTGTGGATCAAGGTTATGCGGGTCAAGGAACACCGCGTGGAAAATACGGTGGTGAAAAAACTTTCTCCGAAGAAAGAAGAGGGAGAACAGGAACATAAGGAGAGGGAATGAAACGTGAATTGGATACAGCAGACCGGAAAATCGTGGAACTGCTGCAGGAAGATGCAAGGCTTCCGCTGAAAAGTATTGCAGATAAGGTAAGTCTTACTTCGCCGACGGTTTCGGCGAGAATCGACCGGCTGGAAAAGGACGGGGTGATCACCGGCTACCGCGCGAGTGTGAACCCGGAAGTCTTCGACTACCGGATCAAGGCATTCATCAATCTGGAGGTCGAGCCGGTCCGGAAAAAGGAATTTTATCCGTATATTTCCGACTGTCCGAACGTGATCGAATGCAACTGTGTGACGGGTGACTATTCGATGCTGATGGAGGTGGTATTTCACACGACCGCAGAGCTGGATCAGTTTATCGGCCAGCTTCAGCATTTCGGAAGAACGAAGACACAGATCGTGTTCTCCACATCGGTGGAACACAGAGGAATCCCGCTCGGTGATACCAGAATCCCGATTCTGGAACCGGAACAAGAAAAAGGTTGATTTTCTATGGACTTTCCGATATACTAAAGCGTGTTACAAAACGGAAATCCCGCTAGGGGAATTCGCGTGAAATACGCGCAGAAACAGATAAAGGATGGATAATAAAATGAGTTTATTACAGAATTGGCGTGATATCGCCTATAATCAGGAAGCAGACAAAAGACAGCTCCAGCAGTTCTGGACCAACTATTTTCTGATTGAGAAAAACATTTATGAGCAGCTTCTCTCCAAACCGGATGAAGTTGTAAAAGGAACCGTAAAAGAGCTGGCAGAGAAATACAAAGTGGACGTTATGACCATGGTTGGTTTCCTGGACGGCATCAACGACAGCCTTGTGATTCCGAACCCGATCGAGGAGATGGAAGAGGATACCGTTGTTACACTGGCTTACGATAAAGAGCTTCTGTACAAAAACATGGTAGACGCAAAAGCAGACTGGCTGTACAACCTGCCGATGTGGGATGAGATCTTCACAGAAGAGCAGAAGAAAACTCTTTACATGGAGCAGAAAAAATCCGGCACCGTAATCAAAGGCAAAAAAATCGGAAGAAACGATCCATGCCCGTGCGGAAGCGGAAAGAAATACAAATACTGCTGCGGTAAAAACGCATAAGAAAAGCAAAGAAATTTTTCAGAAGAGACCGGGGAGCCGACAGTTGGAAGGCTTCGCGGTCTCTTTTTTTCGATGAAGAGGGAGACGCAGGATGCAGGAAACGGTAGTCTATTTGAAAAAAATCAAACAGCCGGAGGGCGGAAAAAAAGAGCTGGAACGGGAGCTCTCGCGGTGCGGATGGGAGCTGTTCCGGCTGGGAATGCAGGAACAGTACGGGCTGGATGGAGAAATGATAAAGATCGAACGGAATGCACACGGCAAGCCATATCTGCCGGAGCATCCGAAGATCTTTTTTAACATTTCCCATTCGGGGGAATACGCCGCCTGTGCCTTTGCATCGATCTCGATCGGCCTGGATTTGCAGCAGCACCGCCGCGCCGCCTGGGAGCACATGGCCAAACGGTATTTTTCTGCAGAGGATCAGAAACGCCTTGCCGCAGCCGAGAATCCCGAAACACTGTTTTTCCGGATCTGGACCGAGGAGGAGAGCTATGGCAAGTGGAGGGGAACCGGCCTTTCGGGCTCTCTTGGAACGGAAAAGAAAGAGGGATTCGGTACGCATTTTGAACCGGCAGAAGGCTATGAGGGAGCCGTCTGGGCAGCGGAGCCGCTGACGGTCCGCCTGAAAAACGTGGAATCCTGAAAAAGAAGCATATCCTGCCTGGCCATCTCATATATAT
>CAVBNJ010000201.1:0-5710 GCA_963596755.1 bacterium | reverse complement strand
GCCGTGATTGCTTCTGCAACTGCTTTCTTGTCATCGTTGATTACGGTAGCATCTTCTCCAACCTCGCCAAGCAGCGGCTCTGCGATGGTTACGGACTCGAATTTATCTTTGTAGTTATCGACAGCTTCTTTCAGCTCATCGTACTCAGCGCCGTGCATCAGGTGAGTCGGCTGTACAATCAGGTTCTTAACGCCGTTATTTACAGCTCTTTCCAGTGCCTGATCCATGTTGTCGATCTTCTCGTCATCACGGGCCTGTACATGGTTGATGATGATCTGTGCGGTGAAGGCACGTCTTACGGACCAATCCGGATATGCTGCCTGCAGAGCTTTCTCGATTCCTCCGATATCCTCAGCACGGCTGTCGTTGAAGGAAGTACCAAAGCTTACTACCAGAAGCTCGTTCTCGCCGATTTCGTCTCCGTTTAACGGATCATCCTGGGAAGCATCGCCAGTATCTCTTCCGAAGTAATCCGGATCTGCGTTCTCGCCTTCTACGAGTTCTTTCTGTGCGTCAGTCAGTGCGTCCCAGGCCTCTTTTGCTGCTGCACACTGCTCGTCTGTATTGTCATTTCTTTCCTGTACGTAAATTGCGTCAATCAGATCTGCCACTTTATCTGCTGCCTCCTGATCTGCGTCTACGGACTCACTCTCTGCTGCAGAAGATGCGCTTACGCTGCTGCTTGCTGCTGTGGTGTCTTCCTCAGATGCGGAAGATGCACTTACGCTGCTTGTTGCTGTGCTGCTTGCGCTGCTGCTGGATGTGTTGCTGCTTCCGCATGCGCCGAGCATAGAAGTTACCATAGCTGCTGAAATTAAAGCGACTACAAGTTTCTTTTTCATTTTTGTTTTCCTCCATATTTGGTTCTTATGCAATCAATATCTTTATTACTGCTCACTCCGCTTTGTGAAACGCAGCAGTAACCCGGAACATTGGCTCATTGTCCGCAAAAAAAGCCCCCGTTTTTCAACGAGGGGCTTCCAGTATTTTTATCACAAAGAAAACCATTTCACCCGCACTGGGTCAAATGTCCGCTTTCCTGTTTTGTACTGCCAGTTCCTCGTGGCACGAACGAAACGTTCCTGTACTGCGAAAGGCAGGTCTCCCGGCTGATTGCTTCAGAAGTGATTTTTCATCGCTCCAGCGCATCGGTCTCCTTCCCGGTTTCCCAGTGGATCTTTCCTCTGCTTGCAAAATACGGTGACGAGTTCGTGCAGGATTCACACCTGCTTCCCTTTTCACCGGACACATATGTCCGACACCTTACACATCGATATTTAATTGTCATTTCTTTAACGACTGTTAGTTTAGCACATACCCTTTTCCCTGTCAAGTATAGTAAGATCAGGAAATACGGCCATTTTCCATCTCATATACGACGTCCGCCACATTCATCGTGGACACTCTGTGAGACACAAGCACAATTGTTTTCTCTTCTGCCGATTCTTTCAGAGATTTCAGAATAATTCCTTCATTTAAAGAATCGAGATTCGATGTCGGCTCATCCAGCAGGATCATGGACGCATCGTGCAGGAATGCCCGTGCAATGCCGATCCGCTGTTTTTCTCCGCCGGACAGGGTGTCGCCGAGCTCGCCGACTTCGGTGTCGTAGCCTTTCGGCAGCGTCATGATGAAATCGTGAATCGACGCTTTCTTCGCCGCCTCCATGATCTCCTCCCGCGTCGCGCCAGGCTTTGCAATGGCGATGTTGTTCGCAATCGAATCGTGGAACAGGTGTGTCTCCTGCGTCACGTAGCTTTCCATGTCGCGCAGATGCTTCGTCGGGATCTCGCGGACATCGGCTCCATCCACCAAAACGCGCCCCGCCTGGACATCCCAGAAGCGCATCAGGAGTTTCAGTATCGTCGATTTTCCGGAACCGCTTGCGCCGTGGATGCCGGTAATTCTGCCCGGTTCCAGTTTCAGCGAATACTGATCCAGGATCGTCTCATCCTCGTAGGCAAACGTTACATCCTGCGCCTCAGCTCCCGCAAATGCACGGCCATCACCGGATACTGCATCTCCCGGAATCTCTTCCACCAGGGGCGCTTCCTCGAGAAGGGAAAGCACACGCTCGCCGCTTGCCAGTGTCTGGTTCAGGTTATTCGACAGGCTGGACAGCGCCACAACCGGGCCGAAGGAACCCATCATCGCGATTGTGCATGTCAGGACACCCTCAAATCCGATCTCGCCTTTCCCATAGAGAGAAATCGTCAGCGCCAGCATGCCGAACGATGCCAGCAAAATGACCATGTTGGTAATCGACCGCTGGGAGCCTTCCATGCGGCTTAAGTTTTCCTGCATTGAAGCCAGTTCTTTCGACCGCTCCGACATCTGTGCTTTCCGCTTTTCCCCCTGTCCGTACTGAATCGTCTCGTCGAGGCCGCGCAGAGAATCCAGCACGAAGCTGTTCAGCTCGCCAAATCCAGTCCGGAACTCCATTCCTTTCTGGCTTCCGCGCTTTCCGTTCCACATCGGAATCACAACGCCGACAGCGACATACGCTGCGAGCGCGAGCAGTCCTGCCAGGATATGGTATCTTCCGATAAACCATATCATAATCAGCGAGGTCAGCGTCGCAATCGCAATCGGAGAGATCGTATGGGCATAGAACACTTCCAGAAGTTCAATATCCGTTGTGATAATTGAGATCAGGTTTCCCTTATCCCGTCCTTCCAGCTTTGCCGGGCAGAGTTTCCGCAAAGCCGCAAATACTTTATGGCGGATGATCGCCAGCAGTTTAAACGCAATAAAATGGTTACAATACTGCTCCGCGTAATGCAGAATGCCGCGCAGCACCGCGATCACAATCATCACCGTGATAATCATTCTTGTCGGGGTGTTCATAAGCCACGTATTCTGTACCGAAAGGCTCGTCCCTGCCGCGCCTGCCATCAGTCCGTGCACAAGGACCTGTCCTGCCAGAATCGTCAGAAAAATCGCACATAAATAGCCCGCCGTTCCGAGGATAATCGCAGCTATCATAATCTGAAGCAACGGCTTCACGAGCCCGATCAGGCTTCCCATAATCTGGAGGGCGCTTCTGCGTTTTGCTGTGTTTTTCTTCTCATTCATCATGCATTTCCCTCCTTTCCATAATGTTCCAGCGCCATCTGGCTGTCATACAGATGACGGTATGCGCCGTCCTGTGCCATCAGCTCTGCATGCGTTCCGCGCTCGCAGATGGTGCCGTTTTTCAGGAAATAAATCTGATCCGACTGTACAACATTCGCAAGGCGGTGGGAAATCAGAAGCACTGTTTTTGTCTTTGCAAGTTCATGAATGACATCCATAATCAGCTCTTCACTCTCCACATCGATATTCGATGCCGCCTCATCGAAGATATAGACCGAACTTTCGCTTCGAAGCAGCGCCCGCGCAATCACGAGACGCTGGCACTGACCGCCGGAGAGGTTTCCCGCTTTTTCAAGAAGCTCTGTCTGCAGACCGTTCTGTGTCTGTAAGAATCCTAGCAGATTGACTTTCTGCAGAACCGCCTCCATCTCCTCCTTCGTCGCATCCGGTTTCGCCATGCGCAGATTCTCTTCCACAGTTCCTTTAAATAAGTAGCTGTTGTGGCGGACCAGCACAACGTGCTTCATCAGATCCGTCTCATTCACTTCCGCAAGCGGCACGCCGCCCATAGTGATATTTCCCGTATATCCGCGGTTCTTTGCCGCAAGGATTCCCGCGATCGTACTCTTTCCGCATCCGGATTCGCCGACCAGCGATACAAAACTGCCCGCCGGCAGGGTCAGGTTGATGCCTTTTAAAATTTCGCGGTCTTTTTCATAAGAAAAATGGACATCCTCCAGCACGACATCCAGCGGTCCGTACGGCAGTGTTTTGTCGCCTGTCTGCGGCTCCGGCAGATCGAGAATTTTGAAAATCTTGTCACTTGCCGCCATGCCGTTCATCGCAATGTGGAAGAAGGATCCGAGCAGACGAAGCGGCAGGAAAAACTCGCTTGCCAGCAGCACAATGCAGAGCGTGCCGGACACGGTAAGATTTCCTTTCAGAAATTCCGATACCGCCACTGCCATACCGATCGCCGCGCCGCCGTACGCTACGATGTCCATCACACTCGTCGAGTTGAGCTGCATTGTCAGAACCTTCATCGTGATCCGGCGGAAGTTCTGGGATTCGACATCCATCTCGTCGGCTTTCTGCTGGTCGGCCTGATAAATCTTTAATGTTGTCAGTCCCTGCAGATTTTCCAGGAACGAATCGCCAAGCCCCGTGTAAATACTCCAGTATTTGTTCAGCAGCTTCTTCGCAATCTTCTGCACGACCACGATCGAAATCGGGATCAGTGGAACGCAGATCAGGAGGATCACACTCGCCTTCAGACTCACCCTGCGCAGGATCAGAAACAGGGTGATCGGTGCAATCAGGCTGTAGAATAACTGCGGCAGATACTTTCCAAAGTAGGTTTCGAGCTGTTCCACACCTTCTGTGGATACCTGCACGACCTCTGAGGATGACACCTGCTCGCTGTACGATGCACCCAGTTTCAGCATTTTCTCATAAATTTTTTCCCTCAGGATGCGCTTCACATCCACGCACGCAAGATACGATGATCTCGCGCCCATCCGCTCACAGAAAAAGCGGATCACAACAACGATCGCCAGCAGGAACACCGTCCGCTTCACAGCAGCCGCCGTTACCGCACCATACACGACCCGCTCCAGCAGATCTGCGATCGTAAATACTGCAATCACCTGCGACAGAAGCGCCGCCCACTGCCACAGGATCGTGTACACGATATACTTTTTCGCGTGGGACAGCAGTCCCACCAGTCTTGTTTTAATCATAAGTACCTCTCTTTTATGCTTTCGCCTTTCACTTCTCCCTCATGCTGCAGATCAGATGCCAGATCGCTAAGATCGGATGATACAGCAGCATCCTCGGTCCCGAAAACCGCATCACTGCACGGATCTTTTCCCGCATTTCCGGCTTATAGCAGTGCACTTTGCAGTTCGCGCAGAACGTTTTCTGTTCCATAAAGGGACATTTCTGGCTCCGCTGCTTTGCGTAGTCGGCCAGTTTCTGACATTCCGGGCACATCTGGCCGGACGCGTGCCCCTCTTTTCCATGATTTTTCCGGCAGTACAGACGGATCATCTCTTCCACGACGTACTGTTCTTTCTGCCGTTTCTTTTCTACTTTATTCATTCTGTTTCTCCTGGTACGTTATCTTCTGCTTTCACAGTCTTGACCCGCAGGAAGAAATACAAAATATGACATACCCATACCACGGCAATGCAGATTCTTCCGACCGGCACATTTTTCATAGCAAAAAAGCCGATCGCCATCACAACCGTTACCATCCCGATAATTTTGCATTTCGTTCCCATCGTCATCGCCCGCTGCTGCACAAAGCTGTCGAGATGCTTCTTATATAAACTGGTTCCGATAAACCAGCTGTGCAGCCGTTCCGAACTTTTTGCAAAGCAGAACAGGGTCGCCATGTAGAATGGAACCGTCGGCAGAATCGGAAGCACAATGCCGATGGTGCCAAGTCCCAGACACAGAAAGCCGAGCACGATCCACAATATTTTCAGTGGATTCTTCATGATTTTCCTCCTTTCTACTGATTGTAATAATTAGGTGTTTGCGAAACACCAACGCCCGTATAAATACGGTGTTTTTTTGTTGTTAAAATAAAATATCTCCTCAAGGTTTATGGTAAAATAGAATTGCCTAGAAA
>CAVBNJ010000200.1:0-5751 GCA_963596755.1 bacterium | reverse complement strand
GATATATGCACAAAAAAATAAGTCCACCGATAAGCGGACCTAACATAACAAGCGTGTATGTCAACTCCCCTTATTGTTCGAAATATCGCTCAGGCTGGCACCTTCCTGTCAGGCAGGGGTTGCCGTGGTTTCATCGATCCTATGTATCTCCACCACTCTGAATAAGAGAAAAGCAACTGAATTTTTGATCTTGTTTTTTTGTTCCTTTGATACACTATCGCAAAATATGCTGTTCGTCAAGAGGAAATTTAAGGAATTGAAATAAAATGAGACAAATTCCCGAAAGTGTCGTTCCGGAAAACAGTTCTGCCCCGGTTTTTCTCCAAAACCAGGGCAGTTTTTTCGTTTCAGCCGGCATCAGTATTCTTTAATATAAAGAAACCCGGTCCTGCTTTCCGGACCGTAATCATCCGTCGGCACAATCTCCATTGTGATATTTTTTACAGCTCCGTTCCGCTTCATCTGACAGGTAACGGTCTGTACCATGTTTCCTGCATCGAAGTATTTTTTCAGCGTCTCCACATCCATTTTCGCCCGGTATTCCTCCCGGTCTTCTTCTGCGATCTGTTCTGTCCCGGCAAAGGTTTCCACCCACTCGGAGTATTTTCCCTCCTCCGGTTTTTCCATCTCTGTCACATTCGGTGCTTTTTCTTTTTTCGTCTTTCCTGTCGGCTGTTCCTCCCAGCTTAATACACGGTAGGCATCTTCATTCAGATCGATTTTCAGCACCTTCGGAAACAGTTTGCAGAGTGCAATGTACGCTGCCGGCTGTCCTCTCCGGTCTACGCCGTGGCGGCTGTAATACAGCGCTTTCTTCTCATACATGCGGATATCTGCCGCATGCGCAATCTCGCTGACAGACTCCCACATTTTTTCACGGCTCGAAACAACACCATACGAAATGGAGATCGAATCAACCTGCTCGCCGCTCCACATTTCAACGGTCCGTTCAAACGTATCACGGATTTCACTGAACTGTTCCATGTTCGTAAAGACAATTGCTGCGAACTCATCGCCGCCGATCCGGTAAACCTTACCGTAATTTTCAAAAGATTTCCGGATGCAGTACGATGCACCGCACAGCAGCTCATCACCGGCCGCATGGCCGAGGCTGTCATTCACAATTTTCAGTCCGTTGACGTCCATCGAAACATAGACGAACTCCGTCGATGGAAACAGCCCGCGGATATCTTTCTCGTATGCCCTGCGGTTCAGGCACCCCGTCAGTTCATCCGTATTCGAGGTTTCGATCAGCGTCTCTTCTTTCTGTTTTTCACTCTCGATTACCTGTACTGTAAAAATCGTCTTGACCGGCTTGTCGTTGATGTCCGCCTCAATCGTAATAAACGACGCACGGAACCAGCCAAGCTCTTTGCTGACAAACTCACCGGTAATCAGTTTCTTTCCCTTCATACGGTCCGCAACGGTGTGCAGATCCGCAAACCGGTCCGCCTGATCCCGATATGCTTCCATCACATGATTTGACATCAGGTCATGCATCATCTGATCCGCATTGCCGCGCTCTTTTCCCGTAGCCTGCGCTACACCCTGATCGGAATACGCAATCATCGAATCTGTTTCCAGATTGATCATATACATGCTGTGATAAATTCCCGCCATGGAGGCAAGAATACCGACCTGCTCTCTTTTCTCACGGTTCGCTCTCAGCACCCGCGCAACCAGCATCAGCAGAATGCTGCACGCGATGATCAGATACACTGCAACCACCAGAATCGCAATCAGGTTGCTCTGATTATCCACTGAGATCGCAAATGTCACACCGATCAGATAATCGCCGGATACCTCAAAGACGCAGTTATATTTTGCCCCGCGGATTCTCGCAATTCCGCTTACCTGCTGCTCCTCGCCTTTCACAAACATCCGCGGAATGCCGACGCCCTCCAGCTTCTTTCCGATTTTGCTCTCGTCTGTCGCGCCCAGAATCTCATGTGTCGTACGATCCGCCACATAGATGCTCATGCCCTGGGACATCGGCATATTTCTCACGATATCCGAAACCTCGCTCTGGTTCAGCTCCCGGTTCCGCTCAATAATTCCGATTGCCTGATCCAGCAGCATCTGCGATGTCTTGTTCGCATTTTTGCTGTTTACGTACATCAGAATACCTGCCTGCACAAACAGCGCCATCACGACAATTCCGATCGTCAGAAAGACAATCCTTTTCCATTTTTTCCGTTCCGTAGATCTTCTGTCTTCCATGATCCAATCCTTTTCTGTTTTTTTGTTTTTTTGTTTTTTCTTTTCTCCTGCCTTCCCTGCAGGAACACGCTCAAATTTGTTGACTATTTCTATCATATCATACTTTTTCATTTTTTTCCTCAATTTCATTACAAAAGAGTGAATTTTTTTATTTTTTCGCGTTATAGAAACAAAATCACAGAAAAAGAAAGGCGTTCCCGCCTTTTTCAAGTAACGGAAACGCCTTTTGGGTTTCAAAAATTATTTATGCCACTCCCAGTTGCGGATCTCTTCGAGGTCCTGACCGTACTCAGCGATGTACTGTTTGTGCTCGATGAGTTTGTCGTTCATCTTCTGGATCAGGTGAGCACCCTTGTTGCCCAGCTGCGGCAGATGCATGATGACATCTTTTACCAGGTTGAAACGGTCGATCTTGTTCTGAACACGCATATCGAATGGAGTTGTAATCGTACCTTCCTCCTGATAGCCGTGAACAGACATGTTGTGGTTGTGACGCTCATAGGTGAGCTCGTGGATCAGAGTCGGATATCCGTGGAATGCGAAGATGATCGGTTTATCTTTCGTAAACAGAGCATCGTACTCGCGGTCGCTTAAGCCGTGCGGATGTTTCGTCTCGGATTCCATCTTGAACAGGTCGACAACGTTGATGACACGAATCTTCAGATCCGGCATCTCATCGCGGAGGATGGTCGTTGCAGCCATGATCTCCAGAGTCGGAGTATCACCGCAGGCAGCCAGTACAACGTCTGGCTCTTCACCCTCGTCGTTGCTTGCCCAATCCCAGATGCTGATACCCTGTGTGCAGTGCTTAACAGCCTGCTCCATGGTCAGCCACTGGCAGCTCGGATGTTTCGATGCAACGATTGCGTTGACGTAGTTCTTGCTCTTGATGCAGTGATCAAAGCAGGAAAGCAGGCAGTTCGTATCCGGTGGGAGATACATGCGGACAACGTCTGCTTTTTTATTGGCAATGTGATCCAGGAATCCCGGGTCCTGATGGGTAAATCCGTTGTGATCCTGCTGCCATACGTTGGAAGTCAGGATGAAGTTCAGAGAAGCGATCGGCTGTCTCCAGGAAAGCTGGTTGCAGACTTTCAGCCATTTTGCATGCTGTGCAGCCATGGAGTCAACGATACGGATAAATGCTTCGTAGCTTGCAAAGAAGCCGTGACGTCCGGTCAGAAGGTATCCTTCCAGCCATCCCTCGCACATATGCTCGCTCAGCATACCATCCATGATACGGCCGTTTCTTGCCAGGTGATCATCGTTCGGAAGAAGCTCTGCGTTCCAGTCACGGTCTGTAGCCTCGAATGCTCTGTACAGACGGTTGGACATGGACTCATCCGGTCCGAAGATACGGAAGTTCTGGTTCTCCTCGTTCAGACGGAAGATGTCGCGGATGTATCCGCCAAGCTCGATCATATCCTGTGCTTTTGTCTTGCCAGGCTCAACTTCGATTCCGTAGTTTCTGAAGTCCGGCAGACGCAGGTCTTTTAAGAGTTTACCGCCGTTTGCATGCGGGTTAGATCCCATACGGGCATCACCCTTCGGGCAGAGCTCTGCGATTTCCGGTTTCAGACGGCCGTGCTCGTCAAACAGCTCTTCTGCGTGATAGCTCTTCAGCCAGTCATTTAACAGTTTCAGATGCTCTTCCGGTTTCTCCATGGAGATCGGCACCTGATGTGCACGGAAGCTGCCTTCGATCTGCAGTCCGTCAACAACCTTCGGGCCAGTCCATCCCTTCGGAGTACGAAGAACGATCATCGGCCATACCGGTCTTTCCGGGTCGTTGTTCTCACGGGCATTTTTCTGGATTGCTTTGATCTCTTCGATGACAGTATCCATGGTCTCAGCCATCTTGCGGTGCATGGTCATCGGATCGTCGCCCTCTACGAAGTATGCTTTCCAGCCGCATCCTTTGAAGAATGCTTCTACCTCTTCATGAGAAAGACGTGCAAAGATAGTCGGGTTGCTGATCTTGTATCCGTTCAGGTTCAGAACAGGAAGAACAGCACCGTCTGTGATCGGGTTCAGGAATTTGTTTGACTGCCAGGAAGTAGCCAGCGGGCCTGTCTCGGCCTCACCATCACCTACTACGGTAACGGCAATCAGATCCGGGTTATCAAAGACTGCACCAAATGCGTGTGCAATCGAGTATCCCAGCTCACCGCCCTCATTGATGGAACCCGGGGTCTCCGGAGCACAGTGGCTCGGAACTCCGCAAGGGAAGGAGAACTGTTTGAACATCTTTTTCATGCCTTCTTCATCCTGGCTGATGTTCGGATATACTTCGCTGTAGGAGCCCTCCAGATAGGTGTTGGCGATCTGGAAGTTTCCGCCATGTCCAGGGCCGGACAGATAAATCATATCCAGGTCATAACGTTTGATGGCACGGTTGCAGTGTGTCCATACAAAGTTCTGTCCCGGTACGGTTCCCCAGTGGCCTACAATTTTTTTCTTTACCTGGTCAAGGGTAAGCGGCTCTTTTAAAAGCGGGTTGTCCAGAAGGTATAACTGGCCGGCAGACAGATAGTTTGCGGCACGCCAGTATTCATTCATCTTCTCGAGCATTTCATCGCAGAGCGGCTGTTTCTCCAGGCACATTTCTACTTCGCTCATAGTTGAGACTCCTTTCATTACGTACTTTACCTTACTTCTCCATATTAAAACTTGTTTACTTAAAAAACAACTTATATCTTGCTCGATTGATGCCAAAATTTCCGTCTGTTTTTTAGTGATTTTTTGTTGAATTTTACTTTTATTCGTTTAAATTATTAAATCACATTAATTTATAGTTTAGTTTGTATTCAAACCAGGGAATAAAAAAAGGACGGCACGTTTTTTTCGCACCGCCCTTTTGGCTAAAGCCTGTTTTATGCTGTTTTTACGCTCTCAGCCGGAATTTCTGAATATCCTTCGCATTGTTCACGCGCTCAATCTCAGCGCCGAGTCCGCGGAGCTTTCCGTCGAAGTCCTCATATCCGCGCAGAATGTATACAATATCATCCACCACGGTAACACCTTCTGCCGCAAGGCCTGCAATCACAAGTGCTGCTCCTGCACGAAGGTCCGGTGCGGAAACTTCTGCTCCGGTAAACTTCTCCACGCCGTCGATGATAGCTGTATTGCCCTCTACTTTAATGCTGGCACCCATACGTGCCAGCTCGTCAGCGTATTTAAATCTGTTTTCAAAAATACTCTCTGTTACAATACTCGTACCGTTTGCCAGTGCCAGTGTAACCGCGATCTGCGGCTGCATATCGGTCGGGTAACCCGGGTACGGCTGTGTCTTTACATGTGTTCTGCCCAGGCGTTTGCTTGCGCTCACACGAATCGCATCGTCAAACTCTTCCACGTCGCAGCCGATCTCCTCAAGCTTCGCCGTCGTGGCCTCCAGATGCTTCGGAATCACGTTTTTCACCAGCACATCACCTTTGGTCGCTGCTGCTGCAAACATATACGTACCAGCCTCAATCATATCCGGTACAACTGCATAGCTCGTTCCATGCAGGGTATCCACACCTTTGATAC
>CAVBNJ010000199.1:0-5759 GCA_963596755.1 bacterium | reverse complement strand
ATTATATGTAGTTGGACAGAACCTTGGAGATGCGTCCGACCCGAGAACACATATGTAGGAAGGAAAGCCGCATGGAAGATAAAAAAGTATTATTATCGATTAAGGACTTACAGGTAAAATTCCGTGTCCGCGGCCGTATCCTGACGGCGATCCGGGGCGTAACGCTGGATATTTATGAGAACGAGTCCATTGCAATCGTAGGAGAGTCCGGTGCCGGTAAATCCGTATTTACAAAAGCGTTTGCGGGTATGCTGGACAGCAACGGTTTCATCGATCAGGGAGATATCATTTTCAATGATGATGAGCTGAGCGATACCGTCGTTGCACTGAATTCTCAGGCGAAAAAGACCATCGCTTCCACCTGGGAGAAACTGAACGAGTATTCCAAACTGGAGTACGGCGCAGAAGTCTTCCTGAAAATGAAGGCGCTGGAGCAGGAAAAAGAAGAAAAAATGACGCTGAGCGAGGAAGAGCGTGAAAAAGCGGAGGCTGAGATCAAGGAACTCGTAACAAAGAGAACCGAGCTTTTCAACTACAAGCAGACACTCGATACTTCCAAAGAAAAAGCGAAAGTCAAAGAAACATCCGCCGAGATTTCCAAGCTGGATAACGAGATCAAAGCTCTGCAGAAAGCAAAAGAAGAGAAAATCAAGGCACACAAACAGGCTGCACTGCACGATACCGCCTACAATCAGGCGTATGATGCCAAAATGGCAGAGTACAAAAAAGAGTATGCCAGCCTGACCGCGAAAGAGATTACCGACGAGACAAGAAAAAGAAACGAGATTCTTGCCAAAGAGATCTATCTTTCTGTCGGACGTTACAAACTGCGCAAAAAAATGCGCATGATCAAAAAGCTGCATGAGGCATTTAAGGCCGCTATGGAGCGCGGTGTGGATCTGAACGACGAGAAGAAACGGAACGGCGTTTTCGACCAGGCTACCTTCCGTGTTCGTTATCTGGATGAGACACCGGAGCAGCTGCATGGAACCTGCATCATCAACCTGGCAAAAATCCAGGACCCGAATGACTGGGGTCAGATCCGCGGTAAGAAAATCGCAACCGTATTCCAGGACCCGATGACTTCCCTGAACCCGATCATCACGATCGGAAAACAGATCACTTCTGTTATTATGAAACATCAGGATGTCACTGAGGTAGAAGCGAGAGCACAGGCGCTCGAGCTGATGGAAAAGGTTGGTATTCCGAACGCCGAGCAGCGTTTCGATGATTACCCGTTCCAGTATTCCGGCGGTATGAGACAGCGTATCGTTATTGCGATTGCGCTTTCCTGCCGTCCGAAGATCCTGATCTGCGATGAGCCGACGACCGCACTGGACGTTACGATCCAAGCGCAGATCCTGAAGCTGATCAAAGATCTTCAGAAAGAGTACAACTACACCATCGTGTTTATTACCCACGACCTTGGTGTCGTAGCGAACATCGCAGACCGTGTTGCCGTTCTGTATGCAGGACAGATCATCGAGTTTGCAAACGTAGAAGAGCTGTTCTACGATCCGCGCCATCCGTACACATGGGCACTGCTTTCTTCCCTGCCGCAGCTTGCGGAGCGGAATACACAGCTGTTCTCCATTACCGGTACACCGCCGTCTCTGTACAACAAGATTATCGGAGATCCGTTCGCACCGCGTAACCAGTACTGTCTGAAGATTGATACTCTGGAGGAGCCGCCGATGTTTAAAGTCACGGATACCCACTATGCCAAAACATGGCTGCTGGATCCGCGCGCACCGAAGACGGAGAAGCCGGAGGCAATCCAGAACATTCACGAGAAATTATTAAAAGCATATAACTTATAGGAGAGTTGAAAGTGGCTACAAAGCAGGAAACCAAGACCACTGTTTCGCATCTGCCGGAGCATGGTCCGATTGACGAAAATGGAAGAGAAATCTTACTGCAGGTAAAAAATGTAGATATCACTTTCGGCAAGGGCGACGACGCAGTCAAAGCGGTAAAAAATGCTTCTTTTGACATCTACAAGGGAGAAACCTTCTCCCTCGTAGGCGAGTCCGGTTCCGGAAAAACCACGATTGGCCGTGCGGTCATCCGTGTCAACCCGTGTTCCGCAGGAGAGATCCTGTACAAGGGTGTCAAAATTTCCGGTAAAATTCCGCATTCCCTTGACCGTGAAGTAATTCGAAATATTCAGATGGTATTCCAGGATCCTGCCGCATCCTTAAATGAGCGTGCGACGGTCGATTACATCGTATCCGAGGGTCTTTACAACTTCCATCTGTATGAGAACGAGGCAGACCGTGTGAAAAAGGTAGAGAACATGATCAACGAAGTTGGTCTTCTGCCGGAGCACCTGACCCGTTACCCACATGAGTTCTCCGGCGGACAGCGCCAGCGTATCGGTCTGGCCCGTGCCATGGTTATGGAGCCGGAGCTGGTCGTAGCCGATGAGCCGATCTCCGCACTGGACGTATCCATCCGTGCCCAGGTCCTCAATCTGCTGAAGAAATTCCAGAGAGAAAAACAGGTTACTTATCTGTTTATCGCCCATGACCTTTCCATCGTGCGGTTCATTTCCGACCGTATCGGTGTTATCTACAAAGGAAATATCGTAGAGGTTGCAGAGGCAGAGGAGCTGTTCAACTTCCCGCTGCACCCATACACCCACTCCCTGATCTCTGCGATCCCGATTCCGGATCCGGAGCTTGAGAAGAACAAAGTGCTGTATACGTATGATCCGTCCATCCATGATTATTCTGTGGATAAACCGGAGCTGGTGGATATCGGACATCACCACTTTGTATACGGAAACAAGAAAGAGATCGAAGAGTATAAGGCACTCCGTGAAAAGGGAGAGCCGCTGCAGCCGATCACCATCCGCAAACCGGGTGAGGAAGTAAAAGAGGAGAACCATGAGGTTCATCTCTCCAAGGCAGAAGACGAGTTCCTGAAAACTCCGGTTCACGATACCGGAAGCATCTGGTACAAAGTGCTGTCCTTCTTCCTGCCGATCATCGGTATTATCGCAGCCATGGTATACAAAAAGAAACAGTATTATCACAACTACAAAGCATGCAAACAGGGCGCGCTGTACGGATTCGCCGTACTTGCCGTGATTCTCCTGATCTTTATCATTGCATTGATTTTGGTTGTCCTATAGCAGACTGTGAAGCAAAGCAGTGTCAGAATCGAAGTTTTTTGGTTCTGGTACTGCTTTTTTTATGCCGTTTTACTTGACGGGAACTGTATTTTCTGGGAGAATAAAACACAGTGTGAATGAAGGGGAGATCTTAAAGTAAGAGGAGTAAAAGAATGGGAAGAACAGTAAAAGATCCAAACAGACGGCGGCCAAAACCGGTGCAGAAAGTCCAGCTCTCCGAAAAAAATGTCGGACGGCGTATCCTGCTTGTGGTGCTGCTTCTGGCGATCGGATCGGGATTTCTGGTATACGGATTTATGAATTTCCTGCACGGCGAGACGGGCTGGCGGGAGATCAGCGTGCGCGCAGGCTCAGAGCTGAACTGCGGCGAAGACTTTACATTGAAATATAATGTCGGTGCGAGCGGGGCCTCGGCAGGCGGGGAGGCAAAGGCACTCTCACTGTTGTATACCGATGCGGCAGTCAAAGGCTACCGGCTTTTCAATATCGACGAGAGCTTTGATGATGTGACGAACCTGTACGATATTAATCAGCATCCGAACGAGGTACTGACGGTAGATGAAGTTTTATACGATGCACTGAAAAAGGTATCGGACGCAGGATGTCGGGAGATTTATCTCGGACCGCTGTATGCGTCACTCGAGAATCTCTGCACGAGCAATGACGATGCGATCGCGGCGCAGTTTGATCCGGAAAAAGACGACGATGCGGCAGAGGAAGCGGCAGCCGTCGCAGCGTTTGCATCAAACCCGGACGACATTTCCCTGGAGTTCCCGGGCGAAAACCAGGTCTGCCTGCATGTGTCGGATGCGTATCTGGCGTATGCATCCGAGATGGGCTATACGGCGTATCTCGATTTCTTCTGGATGAAAAATGCTTTTCTGATCGATTATCTGGCAGATACGATCCGAAACGAGGGCTATCAGCTTGGTATCATCTCGAGTAAGGACGGTTTTGTGCGGTGCCTCGATGAAAGCGGCGAAAAAGAGTACCAGTATCCGCTGTACCATCTTTCCGGAACAGAGATTCAGTCCCATGGAACGATGACGTACGAAGGACCGAAAAGCATCGTGTTCTTCCATGCCTATCCGGCGGGCGGCCTCGATCAGTACCGCTATTACCAGTATCAGGACGGAACGATGCGCACACCGTATCTGAGTGTTTCGGATGGAAAAGATCACACGGCGGCGTCTGAACTGATCGCCTATTCCGGCGAACACGGCTGTGCGGAGACGATGCTGGCAGCACTTTCCGATTATCAGGCAGAATCGCTCTCCCGGGAGTCGCTGGAAAACCTGACTTCACAGGGAATTTACAGTGTCTGGTTTGAAAATGATGAGATTCAGACAACGGATGAAGATCTTACCGTAACCGTAGTGAACGAATAAAAAAACAAGCCAGATTTGCATTGTGTAATTGCAGTTGAAATGGTAGAATAAAAACAGAATTTCTGGACATAAAAACAGAAAAAAGGAGGGGTTACCGTTTTGAAAATGGAAGAAAAATTATACGACTATATGGACTGGGCGGAGATTGAAGCCGTTGTCTATTCCGAGGAGAATCATCCGAGAGATATTTTAGGACCGCGTGTGACAGAGGACGGCGTGCTGATCCAGGCATTTTTCCCTGGTGCAACCCGCGCAGCCGTACATACCATCCGCGACGGAAAGCAGACCGAGATGGTCTGTGAGGACGAGGCAGGTTTTTTTGCCGCACTGCTTCCGGGAAAGAAAATTCCGTCCTACACGCTGATCTACTGGGACAGCGACGGAAACCAGATGGAGCACTACGATCCATACGCCTACCCGATGCAGTTCACCGAGCAGGAACAGAAACAGTTTGAGAACGGCATCTGCTACTCAATTTATGAAAAACTGGGCGCACATCCGGTACAGATCGACGGCATCAGCGGCGTTTACTTCGCTGTCTGGGCGCCAAACGCGATCCGCGTGAGTGTTGTCGGAAACTTCAACAACTGGGACGGACGAGCATACCAGATGAACCTTCTGGAATCCGGCATCTATGAGCTCTTTATCCCGGGTGTCCGTGTCGGAGACATTTACAAATACGAAATCAAGGCAAAGAGCGGCCTGACGTATCTGAAATCCGACCCGTATGCGAACGCAGCACAGCTCCGCCCGAACAATGCGAGCGTTGTGTTCGACCTTGGAAAATACGAGTGGCAGGATGAAACCTGGATGAAGAACCGCGCCGTTACCCAGGGTGACAAAGCGCCGATGTCCGTTTACGAGGTACATCTCGGCTCCTGGAAAAAGCCGGACGACGGCCGTGAATTCTACAACTACCGCGAGATCGCGCCGATGCTGGCTTCCTATGTCAAAGAACTTGGCTATACACATGTAGAATTGATGCCTGTGATGGAACATCCGCTGGACGAGTCCTGGGGTTATCAGGTGACGGGTTATTACGCACCGACCGCACGATACGGAACACCGGATGACTTCCGTTACTTTATGGACACGATGCATCAGAACGGAATCGGCGTTATCCTCGACTGGGTACCGGCGCACTTTCCGCGCGATACGTTCGGTCTTTCCGCATTTGACGGAACGTGCCTGTACGAGCATTTTGACCCGCGGCAGGGTTCCCATCCGCACTGGGG
>CAVBNJ010000198.1:0-5768 GCA_963596755.1 bacterium | reverse complement strand
GTGAAGATTTTCCATTGTAACTCCGTTCTGCTGCCTCGAAGCAGCTTTTTTCCTATGATATTCTCAGTATAACAGACAGAAAAACAGATTACAACCAATCCTGTTTGCCATTCCTGCGAAAAGGCTTTATAATGAAAGAACAAAAGCACTCATTTTAATCAGCGCGAGGTATTTTTATGATTTTAGCCATCGATATCGGAAACACAACCGTCACACTCGGCGGCGTCCGGACCGCACCGCAGCAGGCGTATTCCCTCGAATTTGCAGCGCGGATCGACATCGACCGTACCTGGTCCGCCGGCCAGTATGAGGCTGCGATCAGGCAGCTTTTCGAAAATGAAACCCTTTCCCCGTCCGACTTTCGGGGAATCATCATTTCCAGCGTTGTTCCGCCGGTTCTGACGCTTCTGCAGGAATGTGTCCGCAGTCTCTTCGGCACGGAACCGCTGCTCGTCACATCAGAAAGTGATCTCGGCATGACATTTTCCATCCCGGAACCGGAAAAAGTAGGCCGCGACCGCCTCGTCGATGCAGCCTGGGCTGCCGCACATTATCCGCTGCCGGTCATCACCGTGGATCTTGGAACGGCGACGACATTCAATGTGATCCGTGAAAACAGCGTCTTCTGCGGCGGAGCCATCGCACCGGGACTCGACATGGGACTTGGCGCCCTCTCCGAGCGGACCGCCCAGCTCCCGCGGCTCGACCTCCAGACCCCGAAACGCATCATCGGCAGAAACACCGAAGAATGCATCCTCTCCGGCACCATCGCCGGCATGGCGGCCATGCTCGACGGAATGGTCCAGCGCATCGAAGCCGAACTCGGCTCCCCCGCCACCCTCATCCTCACCGGCGGCGCGGCACGCTTCGTTGAACCGCTCGTTTTACATCCTCATATCTACGACCCGAATCTGCTGCTGAAAGGGCTGGCGTTTTTGTATGAGAGGAATTGTGAGAAATAAAATCGTACTCACTAAAAAATCTTTGGATCTTTTAAGTATTCACGACTGCAAAAAGCGTGTCTGTTTTTCAGGCACGCTTTTCTCTATTTTCCTACGGAATGGCAGCCCTTCTTCGTGTTGCCTCTCCGCTTTTCAGTTTTTCCTGATTCTCTTCTTTCAGCCTCAAAATGCACGGGCGAATGCTTTCATCATACGGCTCTGCTGTCTGAAGCACATGACCATTGTATACAATCACATCATCGGAATATAGAAATACCAGCGCCATCTGTTTCATCTCGTTATCGTAAATCAGGAAATACCAGTTATAATCATACAAAATCCGCTCTGTCATGTTGAATGTCTGTTTTGGCTTCTGACAGGAAATTTTTTCTCCGTAAAGGGTCGAGAGAATTTCGTCCATCTCCTCCGGGTGATCTTCACGCGTGATCGTGAAGGACATTCCGCCTCCGGTGTCTTCCGGGATGTAAAGATAAATCATCTCGGCTTTGGTCGTATCAAACGTTTCGATTTCCTGCAGCAGTTCCTGATCCGATTTTCCGGAAATGAAATCTGCTGCCGTCAGGAAAACATCTATCGTACCTCGCTCGGGACCGATGGGATTTTCTTTCTGCGTATGCACCGCCGTCATTCTTTTTACCAGACATCCTGCCATCACGCAAAGGATTAATCCAGCCAACACAGTGATTTTTCTCTTTTTCATGCTTTTCAAAGGAGTCACCTCTCTTTCAAAACAGACAGTTCGGAAACCATTTGAAAGTTGAATTTTCTCTTTTCAGTATATCATGAAATTTTCCGAGATACACTCTTTTCCTTCTCCCTATGCACGTAAAAACTCCCGGCGCGCGGCCGGGAGTCTATGACTTTCTTATTACTTTTTCACCTGCTCATACACCAGTCCCGGATAGGCTTCGAGGCTGACGCCGTTTTTTTCAAACATTGGAAATGCTTCTGTGCCGGATGCACATACGGCGGTTGCCGTGCTTGCCTGCTCGATGTAGCTCTCCCAGTTGTCGGCGGTAAGGCCCGGCTGGTATGCTTCCCAGGCGGTTTCGTATTCGGCGCTCTTGTCAGAAGGGATTGCTTCTTTCAGGCTCTGGCCGGACCAGACGGCAAGCTGATCGGCTTTTTTGTAAGTGTATTCCGGGAGCTGATCGTCGCCCATCGACTGGTACAGTTCGTAGCGGGTAATGGAGTCTTTGGAACTTCCGTAGGATTTTTCCATTTCTTTTTTCACGGTATCCATATCGGCATCATCCGGGTAGGTAATATCCATCTCGCACAATACCGGTTTTCCTGTCGCTCCGGTCTGATCGAGGTTAATAAACTGAAACATGACTCTGGAAGTTTTCTCGCCAAAAACAGTAACTTCTGTATCTACTGCGATCGCGGCTGCACTGTCAGTTTCGGAGAAAATCTCCACCTGATCCCGATCCAGATTCCAGTCGGCAAGCACTTCATCCACCGTCTTTCCCCATCCGGTATCCGGCGGTGTAATTTCCTTGCTGCTCTCTTTCGCTCCCTGACATCCTGTCAGCAATAAAGCACACATTACAAAAATACCTGCTAATTTTTTATTCATACACCTGCATCTCCTTTCTACTTTGTTATTTTTTTCACATACTTATTGTTAGCCTTATATTACTACATATTTTTCTGAAAATCTATGACGTTTCTTTAAAATTTTCTTACATTTCTCTTATACATGTGATTTTTCCATAGCAGAAAAGCCCCGGCATAAAACCGAGGCTCTTCGCACGCTCTTTCAAGCGCTGATACAAATATTTAGTTGACATTATACTCATTCAGGTTTCTATTTACAATGAATTTTACCACACAGCTTGCGCCATTGCTCATATAAACGGTATCCTGTAATTTACAGAATGCCGTCGAATCGGTCAGCCATAAGTTTGCTGCTCCGGAAGGTGCACTTAATGTATACGTTCCCGACGGGTAAGAAATTGTCTGGCCGTTGGTGTACTGCGGGCCGCTTGTATACTGCTGAACAAGATTCGTCATCACCAGTCTCTGTGCTCCGCCGGAGACATTGGATGATGTATTTTTCATACGAATGGAAGCTCTTCCATCGCTGTAAACATACAAATAGATTTTGGAAACCAAGGTAACACCGGAAACGGATGCTGAATGTGATCCTGTTCCATACGTTACGATCGATGCCGCCGCATAGGTATCTACCATTTCACCGTCTACCATCTCCGTACCTAATCTCTGAGAAGTGGTGTAGGATTTTAACTCACCCTCGATATCTCCTTCTACAGATGCCGCTCTGCTTCTGGCACTCTGAATCAGATTGCATTCCGTCTCTGCTTTCAGTTCTGTATCATCACGAAGGTCATCGATTCCTCTCTCCGCACGCTCGATGAGTTCTTCTACATCTGTAATCTCTTCATATTGGACAGCTGTATTTTTTACGGTCATTTCTGCCGCCCACAGATTCATGGTGCTTCCGCAGATCATAGATGCTGCTAATGCCATTGCAACGATAGATTTTTTAAGTTTCATACTTTGCCCTCTCTTTTCTCTTTTGATTTGTAGTTTTCATTCCGCAGCGTCCCTCCGCACTGGACTTCCTCCTCCCTTCCTTTTGGAAATTTTATTTGCATGCTGGCCGCACATGCTTTTGAAATCTATATAGAATTTCTCCGTCGCTTTTTGTTTATGGCTTTATGTTACACTAGAAAACGAAAAAAGTTTATAACGTTAGATGAACTTTTTAATTTCATGAAACGTCATAAACTTTTCGATTATTTCTGTGTATGCTAGATATAACGTGAATACGTTTTAATATTACAGATGAAAGCGAGAATCTCTATTATGAAAAAGTTTTTAAAGAAATTATTGATCATTTTTCTTATTTTTTCTCAGATTACAATTACTTTTCCAGCTCCTTCTTCTGATATTCCTCCCTATGCAACAACATCTTATCCTACTTTACCGCCTGATGGTTCACATTAGTTCAATATATTATTTAATTTTACATATTCACTAATCAATTTATAATCCGTATCCATTTTATATAATCTTAAAATATCTAAATCCTGCCGGAAATATTTTTTGCAAAGCGCTTTGTTCTCCTCTTCCATAGCACAGGCTATCACCATTAGGGAATTTTCCATAGCGCTTCCTTTTCCCGCGTAAAGTTCCTGTCGAATTTTTTCTTTACTGACTTGAACTGCGTCTTTTACATGCCCAGTTTCTCCCAAGGACATAGCATAATTTCCAACTGCCAATTCCCAATTCAGCATGTGAAATACTGGTTTTATACGACTATTAGAAAATTGCATCGTCTGAAAATAATATACTTCTAACGCTTTTTTATAATTTTTCTCCTTCCAGTAAATTAAACCCATTTCCGTCAAAATATCCATTTCTTCTACTGTCAAAACATAATTGTTTTCCTGAATATTTTTTAATTCTACTGTCATCAAAAGTAATTCTTTTAATTTTTGTATCAATACATTTTTATCTGTTGTTCCCTTTGCACCTTCTATTTTTATTTTTTCTGTTTCCATATACTGTTGGTTCTGCAAAATACTGCCGTCTAGCTTTTCCTCAAGTTCTAATAATACTTTTTCTGCATTCTCATATTCCCGCCGATGAATAAACTTCGAAAACTCAATCTTCAATTCCAGTGTCTCATACTCTTCCACCTGAATCCCCGTCTCTATCCGGTTTCCGCTTCGTCCCATTTTCTCCATCATCTGGCGAAGTTTCCCGCTTCGCGGTTTCTGGTTTCCGTTTTCGATTCTCGCCAGGGTTTCCTGTGCGCAGATGTCTTCGCTCAATTTTTCCTGCGTAAGTTTCGCCGCAGTTCTTGTCCGGCGGATCAGTTCTGCGTCAATCTCGAAGTTGCGAACTACATGATCAAACAGACGATAATTTTCAAAAGAAACGCCATAGTCATTTTCCAGTTCCAGAATGCTCGCACATTCCTGACGCAGAAGCTGGATGAATTCTGCGTCACCGTTTTCGTTTTCCAAAATTTGCGCATACTGCTCCAGAATCTCCGGCATGTAAAGAAGTTTTCCCTCTTCCCGCAGATTTTCCAGTGCTGTTTCTGTTATCATTTTTACGTAAGTATCCTGTTTTCCGTCTCGGCTTGTCTTTGCTTTCAATAGTGCCGCATACGGAATCACTTTGACTCGTTCCGTTCTCTCAAAGTTTTTCTGAAAGATCTCTTCCGTCAGCTCCTGAAGTTCTTTTTCTCCCCGCTCGCGTTCCGTACCAAAGCAGACCTCCCAGCGAAAGAGCAGCAGTTTATATTCTTCTGCACTCAAAACTCCTGTCTTTCTCTGCGTTTCCGCCTCCGGCATTGTCTGCGCAATCGCTTTTTCCAGATGTTCGTAGACTGTCTCCGCCGATTCTCCGCGCATCCACGCGATCTGCGCATATTCCTGTTCAATGAACTGTTGATGCAGCGGCTCCTCTGCTTTTCTGTTCTTTTGGTACGATTCCAGGCATTGCTCTGCTTCTTCCCATTTTCCAAGACAGATGTTCTGCTGTATCTCCTGCCGCAGTTCGTAGATTTCGTAAACCTCGATCGGCAGAATATACGTAAGCCTCTCCACCGATTTTCCCAGTCGTCCCATCAGGCGGTCGATCAGGAAAAAGTCGATTTCCTGCTGATCGTATTCGATTCGTACGTATTTGGCATGGGAGCAAAGTCCTTTGCATAACTGCGTCTGGCGTATGCCCTCCTTTTCCCTCAACTTCCACAACAACTGCCCGATTCTTTTTGTCTGTTCCATAATTTCCTCGCAATACTTTTTGTTGCATTCTGATCTATTT
>CAVBNJ010000197.1:0-5769 GCA_963596755.1 bacterium | reverse complement strand
CAGTATATGCTTGCAAGAAAAGCACAGGCTTATCAGAACAAAATGCAGGAAGTTTCGGAGCTGCAGAAAAAACTGAATGTACAAGAGCTGAAACTTCAGAATGCAGAGCGGGAAAAAGAGCAGAAAAGCGGTCGTGCCGCGGAATTGGAGGAACGCCGGAGACTGGTGGAAGCGGAAAAACATGGGCTTTTGGATCTCAATCTGGAGGAAATAGACCAGAAGCTGGAGTACGCCGGAGAACAGAAAAAAGCAGCACAGGAAAAAGAAAATTACTGGGAGCAGAAGGCACAGGAATATCAAACAAGAATTTGGGATGGTGAACAGCAGCTAAAAGAGATCAAAAATCTTCTGGAACAAAAACAGCAGAATCTGCAGGAGGCCTGGGAAGAACTGGAAGAGGAACAGGAAATTCTGCAGTGGGAAACGTATGAAAAGGCAATGCGGATTGTGCGGGCAGAGGAAACCGTACAGTCAGAAGAAATTGGACAGAGTCTGACAGCTCTGAAAAAAGAAATTGAAGAAGGCCGCAGAGCGATTCAAAGATATGAAGAGGCAGCGCAAAGATACGATGAAATTGCAGCGCAGATGGAACGTCTCAGAGTAGAAAAAGCAGAAAAAGAGGAGAAACTGGAGCGGGCGCAGAAATTTGTAACAGAAAGTCTGGACAATTGGATTGCAGAAGTTTTTGAAAAAGAAAAGAGAGCAGTGATCTGGAAACCGGAACATGCAGTTCTTACAGAAGCAGAACAGAAAATCCAAAATTATCAGACGATCGAGGATGCCAGTGCGGTACAAGAGCTGCTGCGAAGGGATTATGAACGTCAGAGGCAGCATCTGCTGGAAGAAAAAGCAAAGCAGAATCAAGCATGGAAAGATGGTAAAAGAGAGCTTACACAGGTAGAAGAAGAACGAAAAAAGGTACAGCGGCAGGAAGAACTGGAGCCGCCGCGGACGAAGGAGACAGAACATTCCCGCCTTGTGCTGCAGGAAAAGAATATTTCCGCAGTTCCGTTTTATAAGACGGTAGAATTCTCGGAAAACCTGGATTCTGCGGCCTGCGCAAGGCTGGAGGCACAGCTGCAGCAGATGGGTATTCTGGATGCGCTTGTGATTTCCGAAGAGGATGGTCAGAAACTGCGGGAAACCTGTCCGGAACTTCTGGATACGGTTTTTGCAGTCCAGGAAAGAGGAACTTCTTCTTTTGATGGCCTGAAAGTTAATGAAACACTTTCCTTGAAGTTAAAAGAAGCGGTTGGGCAGATTTTAAGCAATATTTATGAAGAGGAAAACGGAAAAGGAATTTATCTTGGAAAAGACGGCTGGTTCCGTCAGGGAGTTCTGACAGGAAGGGCGAACAAAGAAGGAGAAGCAGAGTACCTCGGTATTTTGGCCCGGAAGAGACGAAAAGAGCAGAAACTTCGTGAACTGGCAGAATTGCAGAAAGAAATCGAGAACAGAATACAGGCAATCGAACAAAAACTGGAAGAGACGCAGAACCAGATGAACATTCTGCAGAATGAATATCAGGGGCTGCCGGATTTTTCAAAAATCAACGCAGCTTTTGCACTGGAAAAAGAGTGCAGACTTACCCTGCAGATTGCAGAGAACGAATGTGCAAGAAGAGAAAAGCAGGAAGAAACGTGCCGCGAAGAAAAAAATCAGAAATATCAGAGTATGTTGCAGAACTGTAAAGGCCTGCCGTACGGAAGAACAGAAGAAGCATACGAAGAAGCCGTGGAGGCTGCAGAAACTGCATATGGTATTTGGCAGGAAATACGGCAGTTTTTGCTGCAGATCGTGACGCAAAAGAATGCTGCTAATGTGAAACAGGAAATGATCGAGCGGGATACAGAGCAGCAGGATGAAGCATACGTAGAAAAGCGCAGCTGCAGCATGAAAGTAAAAGAGATTCAGCTTCAGATTGCTCAGTTGGAAGAATATTTGAACAGTCCGGAGATTGTAGAAAAAGCCAACCGGCTGAAAAAACTGCAGGAAGAGCTGAACAAGATCAGCGAAGATGGAAGTAAGCTAAATAGAGAACTGGCTGTTCTTGAAGCAGACTGCGAACGGATTCAGGCGGAAATGCCGGAGAAAAAGGAAAAGCTGCAGAAAGAAATTATGCTGGAGACAAGACTGCGAAATTATTTTGAAGAAGAACTTGGCTTAAAACTTGTGCTGAATCGGGAAAATAAAACCCTTCCGGAATGTGCAAAGGAAGCGGTCAAACAGCTTCGGGAAAATGATAAAAACCGTGATGCTTCGGATGTATTCCAGGCATTAATTCGTGTATTTCAGCAGCATAATGGCAGCCTGACCAGTTATGGAACTACAATGGAAAAATGTTTCGGAGCAGAAGACGGACTGACGGAGGAAATAGGAAATCTTCTGCGCAGCCGTGTCCGCATTGCATCGACGTGGAATGGAAAAAAAGTATATCTTGAAGAATTCTATACAATTCTAAAGGCAGCAATCGAAGAAACAGAATTGCTGATTCAGCGAAAAGACAGAGAGTTATTCGAGGATATTCTGTCTCAGACGATCAGCCAGCAACTGACTGATCGAATTGCGGAGAGCCGCAGATGGGTACAGGATATGTCGAAACTGATGAAGGAGATGGATACGTCCATGGGTCTCTGCTTTTCCCTGGACTGGAAACCACGGAAAGCAGAAAATGAAGCAGAACTTGACATTACAGAGCTGGAAGAAATTCTGCTCCGAGAAAGAGGACTTCTGACACTTGAAGATATCGAAAAAGTGGCGGCGCATTTCCGAAGTAAAATCCGTACAGAAAAATTACGGCTGGAAGAAGAACAAAGTGTCATCAACTATATGGATTTGGTGCGGGATGCATTGGATTACCGGAAATGGTTTGAGTTCCATATGTATTTCCGGCGCGGCGAAGAGCAGAAGAAACCGCTGACAAATGCTGCCTTTAACCGGTTCAGCGGCGGTGAAAAAGCGATGGCGATGTATGTTCCCCTCTTTGCTGCGGTAAATGCACAGTATCAGAAAGCAGAAAAGAAAGATCATCCGCGTATGATTGCGCTGGACGAGGCATTTGCCGGTGTTGATGACAAAAACATCAGCAGTATGTTTGAACTGGTGGAAAAACTGGATTTTGATTATATTATGAACTCACAGGCACTGTGGGGCTGCTTTGAAACGGTTCATGCATTGCGGATTGCAGAACTGCTGCGGCCGCTGAACTCCAAAGCGGTCTCAATCATTCACTACACCTGGAATGGAAAAGAAAGAGTTTTAGATGAATAATGAAAAAGAATGTGCAGCATATTTTCGGAGCCAGAACGGATATCAGCGTTGTTTGGAGGAAATAAGAAAAAAATGGCGTTCTTATGGAAGAGCCGCAGGGAAAATTACCCTACGGCATGCGTCGGAGGCGGAACGGTGTGCAATCGGCGGAATGACGGGGAGAAAATATCTGGACGATACAGTTTCTTTTTCCGTCCTCGAATTTGAACAGGGGCTTCAGAAAACACGGTTTGCACCAGTTGATCTGCGCGAGATGCTGGAAGCATATTTCGGCGAAAAAATCATAACGAAACAGGAACAGCGGGAGCAGGAACAAAAAGAGAAAGACACTTTTTTGAAAATTCTGGCTGATGGACTGGAAAAGAAAGATGGACAGAACTCTTCTGCGGCTCCGTGGCTTTTTGCGATGTTTCAGGAAAAACAGTATGGTTATCAGACACTGATGCGCGAATATGAAAAAAATAAGTTTCAGGCAGAAGATACAATAAAAAATGTCTGCTGTGCAGTTGAAAAACTGAGCAGCTGGGAGCAGGAAGAAGGATGTCCGCTGGCTGTAGCGGCAGCCGAAATATCTGGAAACCCGCACTATTTTGACCGGAATACAACGGCAGGAATTTTGTTTGTACATGCAGTATGCTGGAAGAAAAACAGAGAGCTGCCAGCAAATACGTATCAATGGCGTGAATTATTGCAGGAAGAGGGAATTGTGCCGGATAATATTTCTTCTATGGTGCATGCCTTTGGAATACGGCTGAAAAAGCAGGAAAACTGGCATCCGGCATATGACGCATTTTGTGATTGCCGGGAGCCGTATGTACTCACGATGGAAAATCTGAAAGGGATTACAGAAGCACAGGCAGTCGGAAGATGTGTATACATTGTGGAAAACGAAATGGTGTTCAGTTATTTGCTGGAACAGATTCAGCAGTGTGAGGTGGCCTTACTGTGTACATCAGGACAGCCGAGGTATGCCGCATTAAAGCTGATATCGCTGATCGTACAGAGCGGGATCCCGGTTTACTACAGTGGAGATTTGGATCCGGATGGGATTGGAATTGCCGACAGACTCTGGCTGCGTTTTGGAGAAGGAATCCGATTCTGGAGAATGTCACCGGAAGATTATCGAAACAGTCTCTCGAAAGAAGCATTTGGCGAAGCAGGAAAAAAGAAGCTGGAACATATCTGCCATCCTGCATTACAGGAAACGGCAAGAGCTATGCAGGCAACCGGAAAAGCAGGATATCAGGAGAATATTTTAAAAGAGCTTGTAGCTGATATAACGAAAAAAATGGAAATTTACAGTTGAAAGACAAATTGGAAACTGTGACGAGTTTGTATTAGAGGACGGAAAGGAAAACACAGAATGATTACAAGAACCGATATCAGAGGGGACAGCAACTCCTCCTCCTATAACCGCGGCAGACAGATTTATGAGGAAGACAAGGTCTATAGTTTTCAAGTAGAAGAAACAGAAGATGAATACGGAGATCCAGAGCAGAAGATTACTGCCAATGTGCAGGGCAGCGGAAGAAATGTGTACCACGTTGAGATATCGGTGGATGAGGAACTTTCGGAAATAGTAGAAGATAACTGTGAATGTCCGGCGCATGAACAGTACTGGGGCTTATGCAAACACTGTGTGGCTGCCCTGCTGTATTATATTGACTGGAGAAAAGCCAGGAGAAGAAAGCTGGAAGCGGAAGTAAGGAAAGATGAGGAACATCAGGAGTTGGAACAGCTGCTCTCGGAGTTGGGGGTAAAAAAGGGATTTGGTAAAACTTCCGGTGAGCGGAAACTTGTAAGGAGAGTCATCCAGCCGCCGGAAAAAGTTGCGACTAGTCCAGGATTTTCCGAGCTGCTCTCTCATTACGTGATGCGGGATCAGACTGCTTTTCTGCCGAAAGCAAAAGCAGGCCAGGTAAAACTGGAAATTCATCTGGAAAGTGAGTTTGACGGTTCTTTTCGAGCAGAATTTAAAATTGGAATCAAAAGGATGTACGTATTAAAAAGTGTTTCCAGAATGATAGCAGCCGTAAAAAATATGGAAACAGTCAGCTATGGTGCGCAGCTTTCCTTTCTGCACTGCATGGATGCGTTTGAAGAAAACAGCCGTCCGATCGTAGCATTTCTGGACACCTATACGATGGAGAGCGGCTTATGCAGCCAGATCAGTGCCGGAAACTATGTATCTTACAGTGATGACCGCTATGTGACCGTTTCCACGCAGAATATGGATGAATTTTTTGATGCCGTGGGCGGCCAGAAATTCTTCTATCACGCACCCTGGAGAAAAGAAGAACCATGGAACTGTAAGGAGGAAATGCCGAAGTATGGAATGAAACTTTTACGGAAAGAAGACGGCCTGAGTGTACAGATGTATGTGGACCCCATTTTTTATGGCAGAAAGTATATGTATTTTATTTCAGGGGAAAAAACAATGTACCGAATCCGCAAGGAAGAAATTGCAGAAGTCTGCGATTTTCTGGTCTATATGGAGCA
>CAVBNJ010000196.1:0-5771 GCA_963596755.1 bacterium | reverse complement strand
CTTTCCCACCGGCTGCTCTCCCCGAAGTCGCATGTCTCGAAAGTGTACGAGGCTGTGATCGACGGAAAAGTGACCGAGGAGGATCAAAAGGCATTTGCCGAAGGCCTCGACATCGGGGATGACAAACCAACGCTTCCGGCCGAGCTTACCATTCTGGAAACAGCAGAAAAAGAACCGGGAGTCTTTGAAAGCCGGATTCAGATCAATATCTGCGAGGGACGGTTCCACCAGATCAAGCGTATGTTTGAGAAGGTCGGAAAAAAGGTCGTCTATTTAAAACGGCTGTCGATGGGAAGTCTGGAACTCGATCCGGATCTGCCAAAAGGCAGTGCCCGTCCTCTGACGCAGGAAGAAAAAGCGGCGCTTGGCATAGCGGACGCCGAAACACAGAAAGGAAAGTAAAGAATGCCTTTTTTACCAATCACAAGAGAAGAGATGAAGGAACGGGGAATCGAACAGTTTGACTTTGTCTACGTCATCGGAGATGCCTATGTGGATCATTCTTCGTTCGGTCCGGCGATTATCAGCCGTGTGCTGGAAGCGAACGGTTATTCCGTCGGCATCATTTCCCAGCCGGACTGGAAGGATGAGAACAGCATTTCCATTTTCGGGGAACCGCGTCTTGCGTTTCTTGTCACCTCTGGAAATATGGATTCCATGGTCAACCATTATACCGTGGCAAAAAAACATCGAAAAGTCGATGCCTTTACACCGGGCGGTGTGATGGGAAAACGGCCGGACCGTGCGGTCACCGTGTATGGAAACCTGATCCGGAGAACGTATAAACATACGCCGATTATCTTAGGCGGCATCGAAGCATCGCTCCGGCGCCTTTCACATTACGATTACTGGTCTGACCAGGTGCGCCGCTCGGTTCTTCTGGATTCCGGCGCGGATCTGATTTCGTATGGAATGGGAGAACTTTCGATCGTGGCGATTGCCGATGCACTTGCCGCAGGAATCGATGTTCACGATATTACCTTTATTCCGGGAACGGTTTACCGGAGCAAAACGCTCGATCACCTGATCGATCCGGTGGTGCTGCCGTCGTTCGAGGAGGTACGGGAGAGCAAGCGCACGTATGCGGAGAGTTTTGCGATTCAGTACAAAAATACCGATGCGGTCAATGCAAAGCCGATGGCGGAGCCGTATGAGGGACAGGGTTATATCGTACAGAATCCGCCTTCCCGCCCCTTAACGGAGCAGGAGATGGATGATGTCTATGCGCTTCCGTACATGCGCGCCTACCATCCGAGCTATGAGAAAGACGGCGGGGTGCCGGCGCTTGGAGAAATCAAATACAGTCTGACGAGCAACCGCGGATGCTTTGGGTCCTGCAGCTTCTGTGCACTGACGTTCCATGAGGGACGCGTTGTGCAGACGAGAAGCCACGAATCCATTCTGGCAGAAGCGCGGCAGATGGTACAGGAAAAAGAATTTAAAGGCTATATTCACGATGTCGGCGGCCCGACGGCGGATTTCCGCGGCCCGGCGTGCAAAAAGCAGCTGACCAAAGGCGCCTGCCCGAACCGGAACTGTCTCTTCCCGGAACCGTGCAAAAATATGGTGGCGGATCACAGGGATTATGTGAAGCTTCTGCGGGAGTTAAAAGACATTCCGGGAGTAAAGAAAGTCTTTATCCGCTCCGGTATCCGTTTTGATTATGTGCTGGCAGATAAAGACCAGACATTTCTGTCGGAACTGGTGAAAGACCATGTCAGCGGCCAGCTCCGCGTGGCACCGGAGCACGTTTCGAACCGCGTGCTTTCCTATATGGGAAAACCGCGCCACGAGGTGTATCAGGAATTTATCCGCCGCTTTGATGCATGCAACAAAAAGACGGGCAAGCAGCAGTACGCGCTTCCGTATTTTATGTCCTCCCACCCGGGCTGTGATCTGGAGGATGCGGTGGAGCTTGCCGAGTACATCCGCGATATGGGATTCATCCCGGAGCAGGCGCAGGACTTCTATCCGACACCGTCCACGCTCTCGACGTGTATGTATTACACTGGACTCGACCCGCGGACGATGGAGCCGGTCTACGTGCCGAAATCGCCGCATGAGAAGGCCATGCAGCGTGCGCTGATCCAGTACCGGAATCCGGAAAACTACGAGCTTGTCTGTGAAGCACTGCACCGGACCCACCGGGAGGATCTGATCGGATTCGGACCGAAATGCCTTGTGCGGCCGAGAAAGATGGCAGGCGAAGCAGGAAAGACGGCGAAAGGAAAGAGCGGAAACGGCAGAAAGCCGAATGGCCGTTCCGGACAGGGAAAAGCCAACATGGGCGGACGTCCGAAAAAGACACTCCGCAACGTTCACAAAAAGAAATAAACACTGCAAAAAAGATGAGCGGGGATCTTATCGAAGAAGGGAAATGACAAACGAATGAAGATCAGAAAAGGAGATTACGGCTACATCCGCCGGGAAAAGAAAAAAAGACTGCTGGTAACACTGGGACTGTTCGTCCTTCCAGCGATCGTGTTTATCGTGGGACTTGTGCTTGCAGATGGAAATAAGAGCAATATTTTTACCGTTGTCGCTGTCGTAGGCTGCCTGCCGGGCTGCCGCGCCGCAGTAGGACTGATCATGATGATGATGCAGAAGCCGGTGGACCAGGCAACCTACGAGGCCATCGAGGCGAAAAAAGGAAAGCTGCTGATGGGATATGAAATGTATATCACACAGGAGAAATCGAGTCTGATGATTGAGGCGGCAGCATTCTGCGGCGAGGAGATTGCCTGCTATACCTCACGCGCCAAAGATCAGAAGCAGATTGAGGAATGTACCACCTATCTGACGAAGATCATCCGTGCCAACGGCTACAAATGCCATGTGAAAATTTTTGACCGGGAAAAAGCGTTCCTGGAGCGTCTCGATTCCCTGAACCGCAATCACGACGAGCTGGAAAGAAACGCCAGCGAAAATTTCAAACCGGATGAGCGGTACCCGGACCTGTCCCGCACGGAGCTTGTGAAACACACGATGCTGGCACTGGCACTGTAGGAGAGAACTGTTATGAGAGAACTGACCGTGACAGAAAAAGACTGCGCGCAGCAGCTCATCAAATATCTGTCCAAATATATGGAGGAGGCACCAAAGAGCTTCTTCTATAAGATGCTTCGAAAGAAAAACATCGTGCTGAACCAGAAAAAGGCAGACGGAAGCGAAAAGCTGAAAGCGGGCGACACGATCCGTCTCTATCTGGCAGAGGAAACGATTGAGAAATTCCGGAAAGCACCGGAAAAGCCGGCAGCAGGAAAACGGGAAAATTACCCGAAGCTGGACATCGTCTACGAGGATGAAACCGTGATTTTCCTGAACAAACCGGCGGGTGTCCTCTCGCAGAAAGCAAAAGAGACGGACGTAAGCCTTACGGAATCGCTTGGTGCCTACCTGGCCGGAAAGAATGCTGGTGAGGAGACCATGTTCCGTGCCGGGCTCTGCAACCGGCTTGACCGGAATACGAGCGGCCTTATTCTGGCGGGAAAGACCGTTGCGGCGACGCAGCAGCTTTCGGAACTGATTGCAAAACGTGCCGTCGGAAAATATTATCTGACGGTTGTAAAAGGGACAGTGACAGAGACCGAACGCATCCGCGGATATCTTACGAAAAATGAGCGGACGAACCGTGTTTCAATTCAGAAAGAACCGCAGGGAGACGCTGTCTACATAGAAACCGCATACCGGCCGCTTTGTGCCGGAAACGGCTGTACGCTGCTGGAAGTGGAGCTGGTGACGGGAAAGAGCCATCAGATCCGCAGCCATCTCGCGAGCATCGGTCATCCGCTTGCGGGCGATACGAAGTACGGGGATGCAGAGTTTAACCGCCGGTTCCGCGAAAAATACGGATTAAAATACCAGCTTCTCCACTCGTGGAAGACGGTATTTCCAGAGCTTGCGGGGCCGCTTGCACATCTGTCCGGGAAAACCTTTACAGCACCTCTGCCGGCGTCCGTGCGCCGCGTTTTACAGGGAGAACATTTGACGGGAGAAGGATTATGAGCCGAAAAGACAAGGAAAACAAAGAAACAAAACCAAGAAAGACGGAGGAGACGAGCATCGGACGGGAAATCTGGGAATATGTAAAAATGATCGCCATTGTCGTGGCAGTCGTCGTTTTTGTGGAGCAGGTCATTGTCATCAACGCGAGAATCCCGTCTCCTTCGATGGAAAATACGATCATGACCGGAGATCAGATCTTCGGAAACCGCCTGGCGTACGTGAAGAGCGATCCCAAGCGGTATGACATCGTCATTTTCTATTATCCGGACGACGAAAAACAGAAGTTTATCAAGCGCGTCATCGGCCTTCCGGGCGAGACGGTGACGATCCGGGACGGAAAAGTGTACATCAACGATTCCACGGAGCCGCTGCGCGATGATTTCTGTCCGGAGACACCGGTCGGCGATTTCGGACCATATGAGGTGCCGGAGGGCTGTTACTTCATGCTCGGCGACAACCGGAACGTATCGAAGGATTCCCGTTACTGGATGAATCCGTACGTGGAAAAAGACAAGATCATCGGAAAAGCATTTCTGCGCTACTGGCCGCTGAATAAGATTTCGCTGATCGAGTAAGAAAAACAGAGAAAAAGACGAGGACAGGAAACATGGCATGGACATCGAGAGGCCTCCGCGGATCGACGCTGGAGGAAATGGTCAACCGCACGAACGAGCAGTACCGGGACAAGCATTTAGCGCTGATCCAGAAGGTGCCGACGCCGATTACCCCGATCAAAATAGATAAAGAGAGCAGACATATCACGCTGGCTTATTTTGAGAAGAAGAGTACCGTCGATTACATCGGTGCGGTACAGGGCATTCCCGTCTGCTTTGATGCAAAAGAGTGTAAGACGGATTCCTTTCCGCTTGCGAATATCCATGAGCATCAGGTCGCGTTTATGAAAGATTTCGAGCAGCAGGGGGGAATTTCCTTCCTGCTGCTGTATTTTACAGCGCGGGACGAGTATTATTACCTGCGGTATGAGACGATGAAAACGTTCTGGGACAGAGGGCAGAACGGCGGAAAAAAGCACTTTACCTATGCGGAACTCGACCCGGCGTTCTTTCTTCCAAGGACGGGAAGCGGCGTGCTCGTTCCGTATCTGAACGGAATCCAGCATGATCTCGAAATACGGGATTCAGACACGGATTAAAATTTAAGGTTGACAGGAAATACGTTTTCCGATATACTAACCATAGTTTTAAATTCATTATGGTAATATGGTAGCGAACTAAAGCGAAAGAGTGAGGACAACAACACATGGATCGATTAATTCATACCCCGGAAGGCGTCCGGGATGTCTACAATCAGGAATGTACGACAAAATTATACCTGGAGAATCAGATTGAGCAGGTTTTCCATGCATTTGGATATCAGGATATTGAAACACCGACGTTCGAGTTTTTTGATGTATTCGGCAGAGAGGTCGGAACGACACCGTCCCGCGAGCTCTACAAATTCTTTGACCGCGACGGCAACACCCTCGTGCTCCGCCCGGACTTTACTCCGTCGGTGGCACGTGCCGCATCGATGTATTTCATGGAGGAGACGATGCCGATCCGCCTCTGCTACAAGGGCAGCAGCTTCGTGAACAGCAGCAACTATCAGGGCCGCTTAAAAGAGTCCACTCAGATGGGCGTCGAGCTCTTAAACGATGATTCGGCGATGGCAGATGCAGAGATCATTGCGATGACCGTAAAAGTTATGCTGGATGCCGGTCTTACCGATTTCCAGATCAGCATCGGCCACGTGGGATTCTTCCAGGC
>CAVBNJ010000195.1:0-5816 GCA_963596755.1 bacterium | reverse complement strand
CTCGGCATGAGCCATCATTCGGCACAGGATATCGCAGCGATGGCGGCCATTCCGAACATGCGCGTTTATCTGCCGAGCGATCGGTTCCAGACGGCGAAACTGATCGAGGCGCTTCTTACCGATGAGAAACCGGCTTATATTCGTGTCGGAAGAAATGCGGTTGAGGATATTTACAGCGAGGAGAATACTCCGTTTGAGATGGACAAGGCTACGGTTCTTTCTGAAGGCACGGACGTGCTGCTGGTAGCGTGCGGCGAGATGGTACGGCCGGCGCTCGATGCGGTTGCCATGCTGAAAGAAGAGGGAATCAGTGCAGGACTGCTGGATATGTACTGCGTGAAACCGCTGGACAAAGATGGTCTGGTAAAGGCAGCCAAGGAGGCAAAAGTTGTGATCACCATCGAGGAGCATGCTCCATTCGGCGGTCTTGGTTCTATGGTGAGCCAGGTTGTCGGTGCGGAGTGCCCGCGTAAAGTCGTTAATATGTCTCTGCCGGATGCGCCGGTTATTACTGGAACTTCCAAAGAAGTCTTTGACTATTACGGACTGAATGCCGAAGGTATTGTAGAGAAAGCAAAAGAATTACTGAAATAATGGTGGCTATGACGTTCCTGCGTGCCCGGACTGCAGAAGGCCCGGGTATGCAGGAATTTTTCTATAATTTTTTATCATGGAGCTGAATATGGAGAAAAGGTATATTATTGGAATTGATCAGAGCACGCAGGGAACGAAGGCGCTGCTCTTTGACGGGGAGGGGCATTTACTCCGCCGTACCGACCTGCTGCATCGGCAGATTATCAATGAGAAGGGCTGGGTTTCGCATGATCTGAATGAGATCTATCGGAATACGGTGCAGACGGTGAAAACGCTGGTTGCGGAGTCTGGCGTCAGCCCGGAGGAGATTGCGGGGATTGGTATCAGCAATCAGAGGGAGACGACGGCGATCTGGGACAAGGCGACCGGGGAACCGCTGGAAGAGGCGATTGTATGGCAGTGCGGCCGTGCAAGCGGGATTGCGCAGGAGATTGCGGCGCAGGGCTATGCAGAACAGATCCGCGAGGCGACGGGACTGCAGCTTTCGGCGTATTTCCCGGCTGCAAAGATGGCCTGGCTGCTTCGGAATGGAGGAGAGGAAAGACAGAAACGTGCCGAAAACGGCGAGCTGTGTCTGGGAACGATTGACAGCTGGCTGGTTTACAGGCTGACGGGTGAGTTTAAAACGGATTATTCGAATGCATCGAGAACGCAGCTGTTTAATCTGAAAACGCTGGCTTGGGATGAGAAGATCTGCGAGATGTTCGGGGTTCCGGTCTGCGCGCTGGCGAAGGTTTGTGATTCGGATGCGGTGTATGGAACAACTACGATGGAAGGGCTGTTTGAGGAGCCGGTTCCGATCTGCGGTGTATTAGGGGATTCGCATGCGGCGCTGTTCGGACAGGGATGCTTAAAGCCGGGGATGATCAAAGCGACTTACGGAACGGGTTCTTCCTTGATGATGAATATAGGGGATCAGCCGATCCAGAGCAGCCATGGCGTGGTTACTTCTCTGGCGTGGGGAAGAGGCGGCAAGGTTGACTATGTGCTGGAAGGAAACTTGAATTACACTGGCGCGGTGATTACCTGGCTGAAGGATGATCTGAAACTGATTTCTTCGGCTGGCGAGACGGAAAGTCTGGCACGGGAGGCAAATCCGGCAGACAGGACGTATCTGGTCCCGGCGTTTACGGGGCTTGGGGCACCGTACTGGGATGAGAAGGCGACGGCTTCGATCAGCGGGATTACGCGTACCACAGGAAAAGCGGAGGTGGTAAAAGCGGCACTCGATTGTATTGCATATCAGATCACGGATCTCGTTCGGGCAATGGAGCAGGATACCGGGATGCGGATTGAGGAGCTGCGTGTGGACGGTGGTCCGACACGAAATGGATATCTGATGCAGTTCCAGAGTGATATTGCGAATAAACGCGTGAATATTCCGGATGCGGAGGAACTTTCCGGTATTGGGGCTGCTTATATGGCGGGGATTTCGGCAGGAGTGTATGATCTCGAAAAACTCGCGGGAAATATGAAACGAAGTGTGTATGAACCGAAGATGGACGATGAAATCCGGGAGAAGAAGTATGCCGGATGGAAGGTGGCTGTTGGAGGTGTGTTAAGTAAATAGGGGACGGACGGCGCAGAGGCGCACCGCCCCACAGAACACAGTCCCTGGACTGGCGCGGTTTCGGAGGGCAAGAGGATCTAAGAAACTTGTATTTTGCTAAAAGCGCTTCAGAAAAAGGCAAACTCGCTGCCGCTCAGACAGTGCCTTTTTCTGAAGCAACGCAAAATCCAACTTTCCAAGATCCTTAGCCCTCCTGCAAATGCGCCAGCCCGGGGACTGTGTTCTGTGAAGCGGCACGCCTCTGCGCCTGACAGTGAGATGACGGAAAGGGGACGCGGGCGGTTCCCTGCGCTGAAAGAGTAGAGATAGATAAGCGATTAGAGACAATTGAGGTCGGTGTAAGTTTGCCGGGAAATTAAAAAGTTTGAGATGTACGAAAGAAATAAAGAAACAAAGTAGAAACTTAACCTCTTATCCAAAGATCAGGCCCAGAACCGGCACGGTGTTCCGCACTCGCATCTCCAGCGGCGCATTTGCAGGAGGGCTAAGGATCTTAGGGGGAGAAATTTTGCGTTGAAGAGAGAAACGGCACTGTCTGAGCGAAGCGAGTTTGCCGTTTCTCTCTTCGTTTTTAGCAAAATTCCTCCCCCTTAGATCCTCTTGCACTCCGAAACAGCGCCGCTGGAGATGCGAGTGCGAAGCGCCGTGCCGGTTCTGGGCCGTCCGTCCTCTACTCTACCTCCACCGTCCCATGAATCACCCGTACTTCATGCGGTTCCAGTAAAAAGGAAAGTGTAAGCTCGCCGTCTGGTGAGGGGGTTGTAGTTTCGGTGGTGATTTCCGGAACAGAACGGTATTCAAGATAATTGAGGAGGTTCTGGTCGGGGTGGATTGGGGCGCCCATTTTTTGCCAGACGTCGTAGCTGCTGCCGTGTTCGCGGGTGACGGAGTGGGTTTCGAGGTGGATGGGGGCTTGCGGGAGGCCTCGGAGGTAGAAGTGGACGGATTTGGCGCCTTTGTCGTCGAACTCGTAGTAGCGGTCGTAATTGCGTTCCTCCTCGGGGGTCATGGCGGTGGTGCGGTGGCGGGCGAGGTTGTAGGGGCAGTAGTGGTAGAGGAGCAGGTAAAATTCATTGCCGCTTTCCGAGCGGGTGAGAAAGTAGCCGGGGCCCTCGGCGATGACGAGGCCTTTCAGGCGGGAAAGGAGCATCAGTGCTGCGTACGAAGCTTTTGGAACTCCGTTGAACGTGATCAGGCCGGAGCCGCCGCGGTACATGGTGTTGGTCGGGAGAAGCGTTTCTGGGTAATCGGTCAGGGCACCGCCGGAAAAGACGCAGAGGCGGTGACGGTTTTCCAGCGCATTTTTTATAATGGATGCTGCGACAAAACACGTATCATTTCCCGGCGCGCGTCCCCACATGCCGGGGGCGGATATGGTGATGGCGATTGGAATCGAAAGATGCATCCGGTCCAGAAGATCCTGAATCTGAGAGAGTTCCTTTGAAAGAATATCCGGGTTTTCCGAAAGAGGATAAACCTCATCCGTCGTGTTGTTGATATCGACCGAAGCCCCCACAAAACTGGAATAATCACAGAAGAAACACTGAAAACTCAGCAGATCCGGCAGACAGTCATGATCCGCGGAAAAGGTAAGCAGCTCCTCAAGTTCTGTGTTTTCCTCCAGGGCAACATACCCCGTGTCGAGTCCGAAGCCGAAAATTTCTGCCGCAGGAAGTATATTCCGGATAGCACGAAACGTTGCAAGATAAAATTGCTTATATTCTTCAAGATCACAGTTTCCAACCGAAACCTGCATCGCCTGTTCCATCGAGAATTTCCAGGAAGAGACCTCTTTCTTTCCGTAAATGGAAATCAGATGACTAAGCGTCGCTGTAATTAACTGTGTCCACTCCGAAAGATCTGAAGGCAGGTTCATAATGTGATCGCCGAACGGGCGCAGTTCGCCGTCGGTGACAAGGCAGTGCGGTGTGTAGTCAAGAACCAGCCATGGAATGGTATGAAGATCCTCCACCAGAAATTTGAAAATCAGATCAACGTACACAAAATTAAAACGAAGCGTCCCGTCTGGGTTCCGTTTGCAGACGCCGAGCTCATCCTGAAAAATACCGTGGAGCAGATAGCTGTCAAACCCGATTTCCCGTGCACTGCGGCGAAGAGAATTCTGAACAACGGCAAACAGAAGATCACGGGCGTAGCTGCCGCCGACCATCTTTTTCCAGACCGGATCGAGAAGCTCACCGGAGGCGGAAAGATCGGCGTGGATCGCATCGGAGCCGGAGAGGCGCAGCAGGTTGTTTTTCGTCTCGGAAGTACGGTGGCGCAGAAGACCCATATAGGAAATGGTTTCTGCATCTGCCGCGGCCGGCCGCTCATCAGGAGCGAAAGGCTGCGGCTCTTTTTGCGCGTGTTTCAGAAACTGTCCCGGTGTCATGCCGTATTCCCGGCGGAAGGCATCGATGAAGGTGTTGATATTTCCAAATCCGGAAGCGAGCGCCGCATCCGTCACAGTCGCATCTGCCTGAAGAAGTGCCTGACGGGCATGGGAGAGGCGGACACTGCGCAGATAGTCCGAAAATGGTTTTCCGGAGAGCTCCTGAAACAGGCGGGAAAAATGACCTTCGGAGAGATAAAACTCTGCGGCGGCACTCTTCAGCGTGATCGGTTCCTGGTAATGCTCCCAGACGTAGCTTAGAAGCTGCTGACGGCGTTCCGACTTTTTCAGCACGTGAGAAGAAGCGTCCCCATCAGTCTGGCCGGCAGAAAAGTCCTGCTGTAAAATACTGAGCAGTTCGAGCAGTTCCGCAAAAAGATTCAGGCGGCGCGCAGCAGGATCTTCGGTGTAATCGCGGAACATCTCGGCGAGACGGACGCGGATCAGGTCAAGGTTGACCTGCTTTTCCGGCTGAAGCGGCGAAATACAGCGTACCGTTCCGAGGCCCGCCTGATTCAGAAGAGACATCGGAATATAGAGGGACAGCGTATGTGCGCCCTCCTCACGGTAGAGCTGGTGTGAGGAGAACGGATTGAACACGGCAAAATCTTCCGGCTTTAAGACGAAATTCCGGTGATCGGAAAAAACGGCGCACCGCCCCTGCAGAGTATAAAGAAGCTCCATTTCATTGTGAAGATGCACAGTATCGCCGGGACAATCGGTTTCAAAGCGTATAGTATCGGTCAGAGTCATGAAAAATCCTCCTTGTGGAATAAAAAAGATTTAAAATATCGAATCTATCATAAAATAATCCTGTTTTTATGATATAAAAAAGAGAAAAAAAGTGCAAGAGAAAATCAGAAGGAATTGAATTGGGATGGAAAACACATGAAAATATGAGAAAGAAAACATTCGATCTTCTATAATAAAGTCATTCCGAAACGAAAAAACGTTTCAAAAGCACGAAAGCTAAGGAGGATATTATGGGAGCACAAAATCAAAAACAGACCGGTTATGTGCCGGCTGTGCAGAAATGGAGTTATTCCATCGCATCGGGCGGCGGAAATATCATCACAACGATTGTCGGAAGTTTTATCTCGGCATACCTGACCGACTCGGTTGGTATCGGAGTGGCAACGGTATCAACGATGATGCTGGTCAACCGTGTTTTCGACCTGTTTTCCGACTTCCTGATGGGATCGCTGGTTGACAAAACACACACGAAGTATGGAAAAGCAAGACCGTGGCTGGCATTAAGCG
>CAVBNJ010000194.1:0-5821 GCA_963596755.1 bacterium | reverse complement strand
CACTCCAAACTGTGTCTGATTTCCAGAAAAACAGAGGACGGCGTATCCTACGTAACCCAGGTCGGAACCGGAAACTACAATGAGAAAACATCCGCACTCTACACCGACCTGTCTCTGATCACCGGAAACCAGGCGATCGGAAAAGAAGCGGCAGAAGTGTTTGCGGCACTCTTAAAGGGCGAGACCGTAGAGAAAACCGATCTTCTTCTTGTTGCCCCGAAATGTCTGCAGAACAGAGTCCTTGAGATGATGGACGAAGAGATTGCACATGCAAAACAGGGAGAGGACAGCTATATCGGCATCAAGATCAATTCCCTGACCGACAAAGCCATCATCACCAAGCTGGTAGAGGCATCCCAGGCAGGCGTAAAGATCGAAATGATTGTCCGCGGTATCTGCTGTCTGATTCCGGGAATCGAAGGATATACGGAAAACATCAAAGTTGTCAGCATTGTCGGCCGGTTCCTCGAGCATTCCAGAATTTACCGCTTTGGCACGAAAGAACGCGAGAAAATCTATATCGCGTCCGCCGATTTCATGACAAGAAATACCATCCGCCGCGTCGAGGTTGCCGCTCCCGTTCTGGACGAGAGCTTAAAAGAGCGCCTGGACTGGATGTTTGAAACGATGATGAAAGACAACGAAAAAGGAAAATGCCTGACCGCCAGCGGAAAATACGTTGACCGGGAGTCCAACGGCACGAAACTCAATTCGCAGGAGCTGTTCTATGCGATGGCATACAGCAATGCGGAGAAAGCACAGACGAAAGAGTAAAAACAGATCCATAAATCATAGGAAAACAGAAAAGCCGGAGAGCAGCCTGCAAAGAAGCGGGCGTTCTCCGGTTTTCCCTTTGGACCCGTGATAGCAAAAAACGATAACCGGCAGAATTGACAATCTGGAAAAAACTGGTATACTAATGCCTAACTTATTTAATCATAGCAAATAAGTATGAAAAGTATGAAAATACGAAAACGAGAGGAGAAAGGCATGAAAAGAAACCGGATTGGAATAGCGGCCATTACCGTTCTATTTGCATCGATCATCACCGGAGGCCAGCTGACGGCAGCTAAAATTGATGCGGCAGAGACCAAGAGTGCCGTCACATATACCATCGGCTATCTGCCGATCACGCATGCGCTTCCTGTATTTGAGGAAAAAGAGCTGCTGGAAGCAGAGCAGAACGGCATCCAGATCAAGCTGCAGAAATTCAGCTCCTGGTCGGATCTGACGGATGCGCTGCACGCCGGAAAAATCGACGGTGCATCAGAGCTGATCGAGCTGGCGATGAGCGCAAAAGCAAAAGGTGTTGATCTGAAAGCCGTGGCGCTTGGCCATCGCGATGGAAACGTGATTGTGACCAAAAGTGAAATTCAGGAGCCTTCCGAGATGAAGGGAAAGACCTTTGCGATTCCGTCCACCCAGTCGTCCCATTACATTCTGCTGCAGGAAGAACTGGCAAAAGCGGGTCTTACACTGGACGACATTGAGGTGACACAGCTTGCACCGGCAGAGATGCCTTCATCTCTCGCAAGCGGTGCGATCGACGGTTACTGCGTTGCGGAGCCGTTCGGTGCGCAGGCAGTGACGCAGGGCTTCGGAAATGTGTTGGCGCGGTCGGATGATCTGTGGGAGGATTCCCTGTGCTGCGGCCTGATTTTCCGGACGGATGTGATCGAAAAAGATCCCGCTTCTTTTCAGAAACTGCTGGACGGCTATTTTGCGGCAGGAGAAAAGCTGGACAAGGAAGAAGCACTCCGGGTGGCAGAGGAGTATTTAGGACAGGATGCGGCGACGCTGGAAACCTCGCTCGACTGGATCAGCTACCAGGATCTTGCGATTTCCGAAGAAGCGTACGACGTCCTGTACCAGAAAGTCATCCAGGATCAGATCATGGAAAACCCGCCGGCCTATGAAGATTTTGTATACACAGCAGAGGAGTGACAGCATATGAAACAGATCAAGCATGGAATCATCACTTTTTTTATCGTCGGAGTTTTCTGGCAGCTCATGATCACGATTTTCCAGATTAATCCGGCGCTCTTCCCGTCACCTGTCGGAGTAGGAAAAGCCTTTGAGGAGCTGGTAACGGTGGGATTAAAAGGCAGCACTTCAGGACTTCCACTGATTTCCCATATCAGCATCAGCCTGATCCGGTTTTTCGTCGGTTATCTTGCGGCCGCGGCCGTCGGCATCAGCTTAGGACTTGTGCTCGGCAGTTTTCCAACATTGTTTGCCTATGCCAATCCGCTGTTTCAGCTTCTCCGCCCGGTCGCACCGGTAGCGTGGATGCCGTTCATCGTTCTGTGGTTCGGCATCGGAAATATTCCGGCAATCGTGATTATTTTTATCGCCGGCTTCTTTCCGATCGTATTATCGACCGCATCCGCGATTCAGAATCTCGATCCGATTTATCATAAAGTAGCGCAGAATTTCGGCATGAAAAAAGGAACGTATATGATCAAAGTAGCGCTGCCTGCCGCGATGACACAGATTATCACAAGCCTCCGGCTGGCGCTTGGAACTTCCTGGATTTTCCTGGTTTCCGGCGAGATGGTCGGCGCACAGTCCGGCCTTGGCTTCCTTGTCATGGACAGCAAAAACTGTCTCCGCCCGGATGCACTGATGGCGGTCATTCTCGTCATCGGCGTCATCGGACTGCTGCTCGACACACTGATTCGGCTGATAGAAGGAGAAATTGTATGCAGATAGAAGTAAAGGACTTATCGATTACATTTGAACAGAACGAAAAAGAAATGACAGCACTGCAGAATGTTTCGCTTGGAATCGAAAAAGGCGAATTTGTGTGCCTCCTCGGTCCGTCGGGCTGCGGCAAATCGACCTTGCTGAATGCGATGGCGGGATTTTTAAAGCCGACCAGAGGAACGATCACCATCGACGGAAATACCGTGCAGCACCCGTCCATCTCTTATGTGACCATTTTCCAGAATTACGGCCTGCTGCCGTGGCGCAATGTGGAGCGGAATGTGACGCTTGGGCTGGAAACGAAGAAAGTTCCAAAAGAAGAGCAGAAAAAGATTGCGCAGAAATATATTGAAATGGTAGGGCTCAAAGGTTCGGAGAAAAAGCGTCCCAGCCAGCTTTCCGGCGGTATGCAGCAGAGAGTCGCGATCGCGCGCGCCCTGGCTGTGAATCCGGAAATCCTGTTTATGGACGAGCCGTTCGGTGCTCTCGATGCGATCACGCGGATGAAGCTGCAGGATGATATTTTAAAAATCTGCCGCGAGACACAGAAAACGATCGTGTTTGTCACACACGATATCGAGGAGGCAATCTACCTCGCCGACCGCGTGGTGATTCTCGATGCCAACCCGGGGCAGATTAAAGCAGTTCTGCCGATCCGGCTTGGAAAACACAGGGATCGTACGAGTGAGGATTTTCTTGCAATCCGCGACCAGATCTTTGAGATCTTCCATATGAAACGGGAAGATGCGATTGAGTATTATATTTAACGGGAGGGGAAAGAAGGATGAAAGAGAGCAAAAATACAGAGCATCATCATGGCGAAAACGGGGAGAATCCGCTGGAGATTGCGCCGCACAACCACCGTGCGGTGATCGGCTTCGATCGGAACGGCATTCCGAAAGTGCTGGTTCCGGTGAGCGGAGAGGCGCATACGCATGTGGATGAGCATGGAAATCCGTATACGCATACCCATGACGGGGATTTTACAGAGGATTACATGAAAGCGGTCGCCGCGTATCGGAAGACGTTTCCTTCAAAGCAGGATGTGCTGGAGCAGACACCGGACCCGGCGGTGCGGGAGATGATGCTGCGGATGGAGCAGATCGGCATCGATACGGCGTTTGACCGGTTTGACAAGCAGCAGCCGCAGTGTGCATTCGGTCTTGGCGGAACGTGCTGCCGCGTCTGTAATATGGGTCCGTGCAAAATTACGCCGAAATCGCCGAAGGGTGTCTGCGGTGCGGATGCGGACCTGATCGCAGCGCGCAACCTCCTTAGGGGAGCGGCGGCCGGTGCGGCACAGCACGGCATGCATGCGCGGGAAGTAATTCTGATGCTGCAGTGGGCGGCGGAAGGAAAGCTCGATCTGCCGATCATCGGGGAATATAAGGTGCGGCAGATGGCGGAAGCGTATGGAATTCCGACGAAGCGGCGGCAGATCAAAAACATCACAAAGGATCTGACGAAGGTACTGCTTGCGGATCTCTCCCGGACCGAGCCGGATCCGTATCGGACGATCCAGGCGTGTGCGCCGAAGGAGCGGCAGGAGACGTGGGAAAAGCTGGATATTCTGCCGATCAGTGCGTATCATGAGGTGTTCGAGGCGTACCATAAGAGCGGATGCGCGACGGACGGTGATTTTGACAGCATTATGAAACAGTTTTTAAGATGCGGTCTTGCCTTTACGTTCAGCGGCGTTGTATCAACCTCAATTGCAACGGATGCGCTGCTCGGCGTCGGCGACCGGGTGACATCGAAGGTGAATATTGGAGCGCTGAAAAAGGGCTACGTCAATATCGCAGTGCATGGCCATCTGCCGGTGCTGGTAAAGGAAATCGTAAAAACAGGACAGAGCGAAAAGTTTGTGAAGCTGGCAAAAGAAAAAGGAGCAAAAGGCATTCAGTTCTACGGCATCTGCTGCTCCGGCCTTTCTGCGATGTACCGCTACGACGGGGTTATCCCGCTTTCGAATGCTGTAACAGCGGAGCTGGTGCTCGGAACCGGCGCACTCGATCTGTGGGTAGCGGATGTGCAGGAAGTCTATCCGTCGATCATGGATGTGGCACGCTGCTTTAAGACAACTGTGGTCACCACGAGCGATTCCGCGCGCCTTCCGGGAGCAGAGCACATCGGCTTCGACCATCACCATTCCAATGTACAGGAAATCCACACGATCGCGGAGAAGATCGTGACGAGAGCCATCGAGAGCTTCGAGGCGCGGAAGGGAATGCCGGTATTCATCCCGCCGTACGAGGTGGAGGCAGAAGTCGGATTTTCCGTGGAGTACGTACATAAACATTACGGCGGCTTTGGCCCGCTTGCCGACGCGATCCGGGAGGGAAAAATCCTCGGTGTTGTCAACATGGTCGGATGCAACAATCCGAAAATCATGTACGAAAAAGCCGTGCTGGATGTCTGCGATGTGCTGCTGAAAAACAATGTGCTGATCATCACAAACGGATGTGCCTCGTTCCCGCTGATGAAGATGGGCTACTGCCAGACATCTGATTTTGCCTACGGAAAATGCGGCGACGGCCTCCGCGAATTCCTCTTCCCGGACATGCCGCCGGTATGGCACGTCGGCGAATGCATCGACAACGCCAGAAGCTCCGGCATTTTCGCAGGAATCGCCGCAGAGTTCCAGAAAAACCTCTACGAAATGCCATTCGCCTTCTCCTCCCCGGAGTGGTCGAACGAAAAAGGCATCGACGCCGCACTCGGCTTCCGTCTGATGGGAATCACCTCCTACCACTGCGTCGAAGCCCCGATCCACGGCGCCCCACGCTTAATCAAATTCCTGAAAGAAGACACAAAAGAAACCCTCCACTCCTCCATGGTCGTCGACGCAGACCCAGTTGCACTTGGCGAGCGGATTGTGGCGGATATGAGGAAGAAGAGAGAGGCGCTTGGGATTTAAAAAAATATAAGGGAGTAAGAAACCGGAGCAAAAGCCATGCGGCTGCTCCGGTTTTTGCATTACTGCAATGTTTTTCGCATCTGTTCCAGACGAACGCAGAAGGCAGAAAATTCTGAAGATGTGATGGTTCCATTTTGAATCAGAATCTGGTATGGAACCGTTCGCCAGATGTAGGCAATTTCAGATTCTGTATATCCG
>CAVBNJ010000193.1:0-5835 GCA_963596755.1 bacterium | reverse complement strand
GACCGGCTGGGTGAAAAACTGCTGGGATGAGACGGTGGAGATGGAAGTGCAGGGCGATGATCCTTCGATTACCGAGATGATCCGCGAGATCCGCACCTCCAGCTACATCGAGATCACCGATGCAAAGTGGAAAAAAATTCCGCTGGAATCGGAGTTCGGCTTCCACATCCGCTGATCAGGGCTGCTTTTTCTCTTTTTCCGGAAGCTCGACGAGAATGATATCGTTGCCGATCTGACAGATCCGGTCCCAAGGGATCACAAAGTCCTCGCCGTGACAGAAAAAACCACAGAATTTCACAGGCCCCGGAAGGACAAGCCCGGTAAGCTGGCCGGTTTTGGGGTGGAATTCCACATCAATCGGACAGCCGAGCGTTTTGCAGGTGCAGATATTGATAACTTCCTTCTGACGGAGATCTACGACGCGCATGCGATGCTCCTTTTGGTTACGCTTATAGAGAAAGATATGCGAAAAAACGGGAGAAAATGTTACCGCCGCTGACTTGAAATTTACGGGAATCTGCGTATACTGTAGAAGTAGAAATGATTTCCGAAATACTTACATTAGAATACACCAGAATGACTTATTTTAGAAACGAGGACGAAAGATATGAGATGTCCATTTTGTAATCAGGATAATACCCGGGTTGTGGATTCCCGCCCGATTGAAGACAGCAACGCGATCCGCCGCCGCCGTATGTGCGATGTCTGCGGCCGACGCTTTACAACGTACGAAAAAGTGGAGACGATTCCGCTGATCGTCATCAAAAAAGACATGAACCGCGAGCAGTACGACCGTTCCAAAATCGAAACCGGCATCTTACGCGCCTGCCACAAACGGCCGGTGTCTGCCGAGAAAATCAACGAGATGGTAAACAAGGTCGAGACCGAGCTGTTCAACGGCGAAGAGCGCGAGATTCCAAGTTCCGTGATCGGCGAAAAGGTTATGCATTACTTAAAAGACCTCGATCAGGTTGCATACGTCCGCTTTGCATCGATTTACCGTGAGTTTAAAGATGTCAATACGTTTATGGACGAGCTGAAAAAAATGCTGGATAAATAACGGAGGCACAAAAAATGGAAGTGTCGAACTATATCAGAATGCGCGATCAGATGCAGGAGCGCTTTCTGACATACGATCAGAAGGAGATCGAAGGAAAGTACGGCTTTGCATTTGATGAGGATTATTTCTATGTTCCGTATCTTTTCAAGGAGTGGAGAGTGAACCGCCATACCGGCATTGTGGAAGGGTCAAAAGACCATTTTCTTCATGCGGAGCAGGGCGGTTTCAATGAAACGCTGACGATTTACGATCTTCTCTGCTGCGGAAAGAAGGAGATTGCGCTCTCGGGCCGCTATGCGCGCACGAACTCGCTGCGCGGCACAATCAAAGGCCGCACAATCGCTTCCGGCATTCATGACAGCCGGGCAAAAAAATATGACGGCCACATCGAAAGACTGAAAAAAGCATGCGTTTCCCTTGGCGGAAAACCATATTCCCCGGGAGACGCCGCTTTTGTTTTTGACGTCTTTCCGTTCCTGCCGCTCGTTTTCCAGTTCTGGGAATCCGACGAGGAATTTCCGCCGGTGCTGAAATTCATGTGGGATGAAAACGTGCTCGATTATCTGCGGTTTGAGACGCTGTATTATGTGATGGGAGACTTTCTGGACGCGCTGGATGCGGCTTTTGCGGCATGCGTTTCCGAAGAGTAACGTCATCTGTCACGCAGTATCTTACAAAAATTTCTGAATGTTTATAAAAATTTCAGTATACGAACCCCTTACTTTGATGATATAATAGGCGAAAGTGAGTAAAAGAGAGAAAGAAAGGGGAATGCATATGGCTTTTAGCATGAAAGTAACACCGGAAATAGAGGAACTGACAAACATCTGTCTGGATAATTCCAAAATGGATGTTTCCCTGTATGGGAAGTACGATGTAAAACGTGGACTGCGCGACGTCAACGGCGTGGGTGTCCTTGCGGGACTGACACAGATTTCAAACGTTGTGTCTTCTGATATTGTCGACGGCGTCAAAACACCGTGTGACGGACGACTGTATTACCGCGGCATCAACGTGGAGAAACTGACCCAGGGCTTTTTAAGTGAAAACCGTATGGGATTCGAGGAAGTCGCTTACCTGCTCTTATTTGGAAATCTGCCGAACGAAGAGCAGCTCAATCATTTCAAGACAATCCTGAAACAGCAGCAGTCCCTGCCGAAAAACTTTGTGCGCGACGTTGTCATGAAAGCGCCGACCAAGGACATGATGAACACCCTGTCCCGAAGCGTTCTGACCCTGTACGCGTACGACAACCATGCGGATGATACCTCCCTTCCGAACGTGCTGCGCCAGTGCATTAACCTGATTTCGGTATTCCCGATGCTTTCTGTTTACGGTTATCAGGCGTATAACCATTATATCAAGGGAAAAAGTTTATATATCCACAATCCGTCGAAGAAGCTCTCGACCGCAGAAAATATTCTGCTGATGCTTCGTCCGGATCAGAAATATACCCCGCTGGAGGCGAAGATCCTCGATCTGGCCCTCGTTCTCCACATGGAGCACGGCGGCGGTAATAACTCGACCTTTACGACACACGTCGTATCTTCCTCCGGAACCGACACATATTCCGCAATTGCAGCGGCTCTCGGCTCTTTGAAGGGACCGAAGCACGGCGGTGCGAACATCAAAGTTGTGCGGATGTTCGACGATATGAAAGCTAATGTCAAAGACTGGGGCGATGAGGAAGAGGTTTCCAACTACTTAAGAAAACTGCTGCACAAAGAAGCTTTCGACCAGAAAGGCCTGATTTACGGTATGGGCCATGCGGTTTACTCGATTTCCGACCCGCGTGCGCGCATCTTCAAGACCTTCGTTGAGCAGCTTGCCAAAGAAAAACACAGAGAGAAAGATTACCGGCTGTATGCGATGGTGGAGGAGCTGGCTCCGAAGATCATCGGTGAGGAGCGCCATATCTACAAAGGTGTATCTGCAAACGTGGACTTCTACAGCGGCTTCGTTTACAGCATGCTGGATCTTCCGCTGGAGCTCTACACACCGATGTTCGCCTGCGCGCGTATCGTCGGCTGGAGTGCACACCGGATGGAGGAGCTGATCAACACCGACAAGATCATCCGCCCGGCATACAAGAGCGTCAAAGAAGAAGTGGATTATATTCCGCTGGAAAACAGATAAAGAAAGCAAAAAGGCCGGAGTGTGTCGGGAGTTTCCGATTCGCTCCGGCGTTGCGCTGTATTGTGATCAGAAATGCAGAAGATCGGTTTTGTGAGATAGAAAATAATAGAGAGGGTGCAGGAGAATGAACGAGACAAAAAATTACAGCATAACAAAATCCGGAGCAGTCATACTGGAAGGAGGAGCCAACCGCGGCGTCTTTACGGCGGGTGCGCTGGACTTCCTGATGGAGCAGGAGTATTATATTCCTCATGTGATCGGTGTTTCCGCCGGAGCCTGCAACGCGCTGGACTATGTATCGCGCCAGATCGGCAGAACGCGGGACTGTATGATTGTCACGGATGAGAAAAACCGCTACGTCAACAAGAATATTAAGACAATCGTCGAGAAAAAAGCGCTTCTCGACATGGATATGGTGTTTGACCGCTATCCGTACGAAATTTTTCCGTTTGATTTTGATACGTATTTTGCATCGACGCAGACATGCGAACTCGTTGTGACGAACTGCGAGACGGGACGCGCGGAGTACCTGGACGACCGGGAAAATAAAGACCGTCTGCTTGCGATCGGCCGTGCATCTTCGAGTATGCCGATTGCCTGCCCAATGGTAGAGATCGACGGAAATCAGTACGTCGACGGAGGCGTTGCCGATTCAATCCCGATTATCCGCTCCTTAAAGACGGGACACCGAAAAAATGTGATTATCCTGACACGGAATTTCGGCTACCGCAAAAAAGAGGGAACGAGAGGATGGGAGCTGTATGTGGCCGCATTCCGCAAGTATCCGAACCTGGTCCGTGCACTCGTGAACCGTGCCAAACATTACAATCAGGTGCTGGACTGCATTGAAAAATGGGAGGAAGAAGGCTCTGTCTTTGTCATCCGCCCGGAGATGCCGGCAGTATCGCGTCTCGAAAAGGACGAGGAGAAGCTGCGTGAATTTTACCAGCACGGCTACGACCAGATGAAAGCAAACTTTGCAGCTATGCAGGAATTTTTAAAAGACGAATAAGAAAAGAGGATTGGAGAAAAAAGATGAGTGGAAAGAACCAGAAAAATCGGGGAACTGTGCTGATGCGGATGTTTTACCCGGACCGAAGAGAAAAAAGTGCCTATACGATTGATTACGCAGATCTGTACCGGAAGGGATACCGGGGCGTGATTTTTGATATCGACAATACGCTCGTTCCGCACGGTGCGCCTGCGACGGATGAGGCAGCTGCATTCTTTGCGTCTCTGCGGAAAACTGGCTTTTCCACCTGTCTGCTTTCCAATAACCAGAAGCCGCGCGTGGCTCCGTTTGCGGATGCGGTCGGCTCCATCTATATCGAAAATGCGCACAAGCCGTCGGTGAAAAACTACCAGGAGGCGTGCCGGAGAATGGGGATCCGCGAGGATCAGGCGGTCTTTATCGGGGACCAGCTTTTTACCGATGTGTACGGTGCAAAACGGACCGGACTCTACAATATTCTGACCGAGCCAATCAATCCGAAAGAGGAAATTCAGATCGTTCTGAAGCGGTATCTGGAGCACATTGTGCTGTTCTTTTACGAGCGGGATCTTGCCCGCGGAAGGATTACGAAAAAAAACAGTTGAAAAATCGGGAAAAATATTATATTATAAGATAAGCCTATGGTGCGCATCTGGCGCATCGTACTATGTTAAGGAGGAAAAATCAGAATGATTTCAGCAGGAGATTTTAGAAACGGCGTTACCCTCGAGATCGATGGTCAGGTCGTTCAGATTCTTGAATTTCAGCATGTAAAACCTGGTAAAGGAGCTGCATTCGTAAGAACAAAATTAAAAAATGTCATCAACGGTGGTGTTGTAGAGCGTACCTTCCGTCCGACTGAGAAATTCCCGCAGGCACGTATCGAGCGTGTAGACATGCAGTATCTGTACAGCGATGGTGATTTATTCTACTTCATGAACGTAGAAAACTATGAGCAGATCGCTCTGAACGAAGAGACCATCGGAGATGCTCTGAAATTCGTAAAAGAAAACGAAATGGTTAAAGTATGTTCCTACAACGGAAATGTATTCGCAATCGAACCGCCTCTGTTTGTAGAGCTTGAGATCACCGAGACTGAGCCAGGCTTCAAAGGAGATACCGCACAGGGTGCTTCCAAACCGGCTACCGTTGAGACTGGTGCTACTGTAAGCGTTCCGCTGTTCGTAAACCAGGGAGACAAAATCAAAATTGATACCAGAACAGGTGAATATCTGTCTCGTGTTTAATTAAGACTGTTCCCGCCGTTGTCCGCTGCAAATTGATTTGCGGCGGACACGGTTTTATAAAATAATTTAATATGTGTCTGAAAGATGGATCACAAAAGGCTGTCGGAAGCAGCTTAAGTCCGTTTTTCTCATCGTTCGAAGTTCCGCGAACCAACGAATCTCTGTCAGATACAGAGGTTTTTCATGTTGTGTTTTCCGGAGCTTTTTTTGTTCCGTAAAGCAAAATAGAGGAAAAATCAGGAAAGGTGGGAAAAGATGGACTATCAGATGTTCAGGGAGCAGCTTGCCGGGCTGCTGAAAAGAAAAGCAGGCAAAGATTTTGAAATAAGGGTGGAGTCTGTGCAGAAGCTGAACGGAAAAGAAAAAGAAGCGTTTGTCATCAGCCGGAAGCGGGACTGGAT
>CAVBNJ010000192.1:0-5853 GCA_963596755.1 bacterium | reverse complement strand
GCTCTTATCTCCGGAACCTGTTGTGCCGGAATCTGAGCTTCCACCGCTGCTTCCGCAGGCAGCCATGGAAAATGCCATGATTGATGCCATGAAAATCGCTGCTACTTTCTTTTTCATTCTTTCATCCTCGCTTTTTCTTATTGTTTTACAGTTTCTTTCGTTTTTGAGTTTCGGCCGTGACTCATTTGATGATCTTATTATATCGGCTTTCTCACCTCCAAAAAAGAACAATTCTGCGATGAATTTGCACTTTTCTGCGCTTTCTTTCTGCACTTTGTATATTTTTTTATCACTTTTTGGCTTTTTCTATACATTCTGCTATTAACATCCAGTCTCCCGCCGCCGGTTTCTTCGGCATAATGCATGATCCCTGGCGTACTTCAATGGTTCCTTCCGTTTTTTCTGTCATTCCGGTTCTCGGATCAAACCAGGAAATTTCATATATTCCATCGCTAAGGCCCGCGATCGGTGTGCTCATGCCATCCATCTCTCCATAGTAAATCAGCGCTCTGGTGCGATCCTGGCTGATAGTCGCTGCCGCCAGTTTATTAGCGAATGGACTGATAGTTTCCTCCTCGGTCGGCTGATACGGCACCATCTCCTCAAAGTGGTGTTCCTCATAGAATCGCTTCATATATCCCATCTGTGCACCGCCCGGTCCGTCGATGGCTTTTGCCCAGGTAATGCCGAATTTATTGAATGCATTGAAATCCGGGTTGATGTCACTCGCATCCCAGATGTTATCCCAGATACCCTGTGCTCCGTATGTATAGCCGCATCCGCCGGTCTGAACCGCCATATACGCCACGCGGCGCAGCATGGTGTCCGTACAGAGTCTGGTTCCGTTTTCTTCGAGCGTGGAACAATACTCGTACAGGGATTCTCCCTCCACGAACGGCTTCGTTCCATGCTCTTTCCGATAAGCGCGGTACCAGGACGGATTGATCGGAAAATCGCCGTGGCCGGCCTGATTCAGCACGAAATCGAACCAGGATTCGTCATAATAGTAATCGGCAAACGGGCGCTCGTTCGTGTAGTGTGCGGTCTGCAGTGTGCCGTAGCCGTCGATCTGCTCCACATATTCTGCCACTTCGCGCCAGCCTTTGATCGCACGCTCGCGCGGCTCTCCCGGGAAGTAGCCTGCCACTTCACCGGCCAGTGTCCACACCATCGGAAGGGCACCGTAGCGGGCGATAATGTACCGCGCCAGATGTTTCTGATGCTCAATCCCCTGTTCGATCGAACCAGACCAGGCAAAACCGAGCGCGTTGACAAAGCCGAGATCCGCGAGGTAGTACATGCGGCGGTCGAGTTCCTTCTGATAAAATTCTACTTTCGGCAGATCCTCTGCTGTATCCTCTTCCCAGTAACGGCTCTTCCGCTCCCGCCAGCTGTCGCTTCGGAGATTCGTCTGATAGACGTTATAGCCCTGCTCCTTTCTCCGGTCCGCCATGCCGCGGAACATGCTTGTCATCTGTGGATGATTGGATTCGTCCCATCGCTCACCAAATGCAAACTCCCAGTGCGTATCGCCGAGCCAGAAAAACGGTGTTCCGTCTGCATACGTCAGATATCGCCCTGACGGGTGCACTTTCAGAAAGCCATGCTGATAGATAGCAAAATCCCCTTCATACGGAACACATTCGATCGTTCCCTGCACGCCGGAAAGCCCGGTTTCCTCCAGCGCTTCCAGCGTGTAATTCCATATTCCGGTTTCTGTCGGCGCAAACGCAATCCGATAGGAAACTCCGCCGTCCCAGTATGCTTCTCTTCTGATTTTTCTTCCCGATGGTCCCGTAAAAACACCCCAGATCGAAACGTCAAGAAATGGATTTTCATATTTCTTTTTGCTTTCAAATGTTAAAATGACCTGCCGCCACTGTTCTGCTTTCATCCCCATACTTTCTTCTCCTTATTCCAGTCCACGTTTTTTTGCAAGCCCCACTGCAGTTTCAACCAGCTCCGCAGCGTCCTCGCGGCATACAAAACCTTTGGCTACCTGCTCTTTTGTATTCTTCTCCACAAGTTCCCGGTAATGTTCCAGTGTGCCATACAGCTCTTTCAGAAGCGGTGCCGAAAACGACTGCTGATAACCGAACAATCCTTCCTTGTCCGATTCCGGATCGAGGAAATACTGTCCTTTTTTCGATATCGCTCGTGCTGCTGTACCGCCCCGTCGGATAATCGATCAGGCAGGTACGCAGTCCCCCGATGCTGTTTCCGAAAGCATCTTTTTTATTCTCGCCGTCACTGTCAACCGCAATCCGTTCGCAGTGCGCCGGTGCTGCTCCCGTTCTGACCCAGGCAAACAGGTTGCGGAATGCTGCCGCAAAGAGAATCTGAGACGGATAATTGTTTCCCTCCTCATTTTTTCCCATATAGAACGGCAGATGGTTGATCCGCACAAGATCAGGATCGTTCTGGTAATAGTCTACATAGCTGTAGGAAGTATCGTGGCTTGCACCCGTCACCTCATACTGACGGAACAGAAACTCCGGATCGTCGCTGTCCGGCTGGGCAATGCGCCATGCTTCCATTCTTCCGTTTTCACTCTCCGTCTGTACGGCGATAAATGGCTCGCGTGCTTTTTCCACACGGGTCAGACTGTAGTGATACGGATACATGGATTCATACTGATTCACCGGAATGCCAAGAGAATGAACTCCGCCGCCGGAAAGATAGCCATCGAATACACTTGCACCGCGTGCCGCATCCGGGCGGTAGGCAAAGCTGTTCAGATAGCGGAACAGATACGAGCCCGACTGGGACCATCCTGTCAGATAAATATATTCTCTTTTGTATTCCCGGATTGGATTCTGTTCTTCCTCACCGCGGAGCAGCCATGCAAGATCGGTCAGCATATCCCAGAAAAGGCCAGTCTCATAGTCGTGATTCAGATCGCCGAGGCCGCCGACTGCCTGAAGTCTCTCCGGAAACGGCACATCCGGTGTCGGGTTTGCCCAGGAAAGACGGCCATATCGTTTTTCATCAAATTCCACCATTTTTGCAATCGTATTGGGTTTGCTTGTGATGCCCACATAGATGTCTCCGTCCCGCACAAATTTTTTCCAGCCAAGAATCCACATACGGTCGATTTCCATAAAACTCGTCGGATTGATAATCTCAACGACAACATTTCCGCTGCATTTTGCCGGATCCTGCGGCGCACGGACGATGATGCGGTTGGTGTACGGTGCATCGGCGGTGCGCACACGGACATTACCGCGCTCATCGGCGGTCTCGTAGACATTTGCTGTTCCATACATGTAGTATTCCTTCTCCACATAGCCGCGTTCTGACAGTTTCAGATACCGCTCCGCACTGGCAAACGGATAGCTCTCTTCTGTTACCGGAATTTCCTCTAATCTTGTAATCATCTTGTAAAACCTCCCTTTTTCCTTGTATGGTTTTATTATTCCATATGGGGCAAATCTGAAAAACAACGATTCTGCTGTTTTCTGACACTTTTCTGCGCTTTCACTTTTTATTTCGAAATCGCACTTTCGTGCAATTTTATCTCTGAATTGTACTTTTTCTTTTGGAATTTCTGTAGTAAACTGATACTATCGGACAGAAAAAATTTAACTCGTCCCAATACTATCTTTTCTGTCCGTCTTTAGTAATTACAAGGAGGGTTTTTACAAATGGCTGGAACTTACTATACCATCACCGAGGTTTTTGACTTCGGTCCGCATATTTCGAAAGTGATTCTCGATTACGGCAAAAGTATGAAAGGGGCTGCTCCGACACCGGAACAGTTCATCGTACATGTGACCCGTACTTCAACCGAGGGGGAAGATTTCGTATGGCCGAATTTTATGGGCGACAAGCCGGATGACTCGATGGACGGCACACGCCGCGTTTCAAACGTTTATGTTTCCGACAAGACCGGCACACCGTGTGAGGACGGCACGTGCCTGACGCTGGAACTGCCGTGTTTTATTATGGAAGGTATTGGCTCGATTATTAAATTCAATGGTACGTTTAATGTATTCGTCAACGTTGCTTACGATGTAACACAGATTTCTGAAATCGCAGCAGACGGCGGCGCTGTGGCTCCGCAGATGTTTGATGTGGACGGCGGAAACCGTGTCATCTACGGCGAGTGGCTGAAAGAAGACCGCTACGAAGATCCGCAGATCCCGCTTTCTTACGTTTATTATGAGCCGGAAATGAACGCGGATGAGAAAATTCCGCTGATCATCTGGCTGCACGGCGCCGGCGAGGGCGGACAGGAACCGCCGATTGCGGCAATCGGAAATAAAGTTGTGAATCTGATTTCCCCTGAAGTACAGAAAATCTTCGGCGGCAAAACGTATCTTTTCGCACCGCAGTGCCCGACCATGTGGATGGATGATGGAACCGGTGAATACACGAAAGACGGCTCCTCCAAATACACCGAGGTTCTCGATGCCCAGATCGGCGCTTTTGTGGATACGCATCCGCAGATCGACCGCTCCCGCATCTACATCGGCGGCTGCTCCAACGGCGGCTATATGACGATGAAACAGATCATCTTCAACCCGTCCCGCTACGCCGCAGCTTATCCGGTCTGCGAGGCTCTTGCGGATGCCTTTATCTCCGATGAAGATCTTCAGAAAATCAAAGATCTGCCGATCTGGTTTACCCACGCAAAAACCGATCCGGTTGTCGTTCCGGATGACTACGTTGTTCCGACCTACGAGCGCCTCGCAAAAGTCAACCCGAACGCGCACTTCACCTACTGGGACAACGTGCTCGACCACACCGGCACCCAGAAAAATCCGGACGGCACCCCGTTCGAATACGTCGGCCACTGGTCCTGGATCCCGATGCTGAACGATGAATGCGTCCTCGACTACGATGGAAAACCTGTTATGACCGACGGCAAAGAGACTCCGATTCTGGAGTGGATGGCTGCACAGAAGAAAGCATAATTTTATTCAAACAAAAAAATGGTGCGGAGACACCTCGAAAGGTTTTGTCTCCACACCATTTTTCTTTTCTTCCACTTTTTAGATCTGCCGTACGCCGTCGGCCGCATAGCCGTCGGTTCTCGGGATCCATTTCAGGAATTCTTCGATTGCCAGATTCCAGAATCTCCACTCGTGTTTGTATCCCGGTACGGATACCCACGTCACGTCGACTCCATTTTCTTCCAGATAATTCTTGAATTCGGTATTGATCTCATACAGCATATCGTCTTCACCGCAGGTCACATACAGCGGCGGAATCTTTTTGCCGTCCGCAATCGCTTTTTTCACCAGCCATTTCACATCTAGCGGGCCGTCAATCAGGCCTTCCACTTTTTCCGGATCTCCCACCGGCATCACGGCGCCGGAGAAGGAACCGATCGCTGCAAACCGTTCCGGATTGGAAAGGCCGTGCAGCAGTGCGCCGTAGCCGCCCATCGACAAGCCTGCGATGTAGCTGTGCTCTGGCTCTGCGGAAACCGGGAAGTAATTGGTCACGAATTCCGGAACTTCTTTTGCCACAAAATCGAAAAACGGTTCGCCGTCCAGAGAGTCATGATAGAATTTGTTTTCCCCCGAAATCATCACAACTGCCATGTTTCTCTCTTCCGCAAACAGCTCCACATTCGTATAGCCCGTCCACTGCGCATGATTGTTTCCCATGCCGTGCAGTAAGTACAGCACCGGATATTTTTCTTTCACCTCATGTGTCGGCGGCACCGGGTTCTCCTTTCCCGGCCTCGGAAGCTGCATCGCCTCCGGGATCGTCACGCTCGGAAGAATGACCGTGATATCCACGGTTCTTTTTAACGCGTAAGAAATAAAGTTGCATACAAGTTTTGCCATTTCCCCATCTTCTCCTGTCTTTTGAAATTTTGATTGACCTTTTTGCGGCCCCATA
>CAVBNJ010000191.1:0-5896 GCA_963596755.1 bacterium | reverse complement strand
TTTACTGTTAAGCTTTTTTTGAAAAACACGCGGAAAACGTGTCGACAAAAGGTATCATAACACCAGAAGTAATAAATTTCAACATTAAAAATGAACAAAAATGAACGAAAAATAACTTATTGTGGACAAAATGAAAAGAATGCGGTACAATAAAGCCACTTAAAATAAGGAGAAGACAGAAGGAGGAAACAAAAACATGGAAGCATATCAGAACGCAGCCCTTTCCCCGGAAGAGCGTGCAAAAGACCTGCTGGGCAGGATGACGCTGCAGGAAAAAGTAGGACAGCTTAACCAGCGGCTGTACGGATTCCGGATTTATGAGAGACAGGGTGAGGAGTTTACACTGACAGATGAATTTAAAGAAGAAGTAGAGCGCATGGGCGGACTTGGTGTTCTTTACGGCCTGTACCGCGCCGATCCGTGGGCAGATAAGGATGAAGAGACCGGCATCGTGCTGGAACTTTCCGCAAAAGCCTACAATATGGTACAGAAATACGTCATCGAGCATTCCCGTCTCGGCATTCCGATGATGATGAGCACCGAGTGCCCGCACGGCCATCAGGCGCTCGGCGGCGGTCTGCTTCCGGTCAACCTGGCAGCAGGCGCAACGTTTGACCCGGAACTCCTTTCCAAAGGCTATCAGGCATGCGGAAAACAGTTAAAGAGCGGCCATGTGGAGCTGGCGCTGATGTCGGCACTCGATATGGCGCGCGATCCGAGATGGGGAAGAAGCGAAGAGTGCTACTCCGAGGATCCGTGCCTTGCCGCATCAATGGCAAAAGCAGCCGTGACCGGCATGCAGTCGACCGGTGTCGGCAGTGTGGCAAAACACTTCTGCGCACAGGGCGAGACAACCGGAGGCGTGAACGCGAGCGCTGCAAGAATCGGCGAGCGGGAGCTGCGGGAAATCCATTTTCCTTCTGCAAAAGCGTGCTGTGAGGCAGGCGTGGAAGGCATTATGGCGGCATACAACGAGATCGACGGTGTGTACTGCCACAGAAACGAGTGGCTGCTCCGCGACGTTCTGCGCGGCGAGATGGGCTTTGACGGCATCGTCATGGCAGACGGCCTGGCTGTGGACTTCCTGAAAAATACCGAGGGTGATACTCTTCACGCTGCCGTTGCAGCAAGAAAAGCAGGCGTTGACGTGAGCCTCTGGGATGAAGCGTTCAGCCGTCTCGGCGAGGCAGTAGAGCAGGGTCTTCTGGACGAGAGCCAGATCGATGAAGCTGTTCTGCGCGTCCTGAAACTGAAATTTGAAAAAGGCCTGTTTGAACATCCTTATATGGAAGAAAACATGCTTTCTCCGGAAGAAGCCGGTATCCCGGAAGTGTCTCTTGCTCTGGCACGGGAATCTGCCGTTCTCCTGAAAAACGAGGAGAAGGTGCTTCCACTGGACAAGAAGTATAAAAAAGTAGCTGTGATCGGTTATCACGCTGCAGACCGCTACTGCATGCTCGGCGACTACACACCGCCGGTTCCGGAAAGCGAGTGCGTCACCGTTCTTCAGGGCATGAAGCAGGAAGCGCCGGAGGGTGTGGAAGTTTCCTATGCGATGGGAAGCGGTTTTTCAGAAACGGACGAGGATGCGAAAGCAGAAGCCCTGGCACTTGCGAAAGAAAGCGATGTAATCGTAGCCGTTGTCGGCGGCTCCTCCTCCCGTTTCGGCGGAGCTGTGTTCGATGCAAACGGAGCAGCATCGAAAGGAACCGGCAGCCGTTCCATGGACTGCGGTGAGGGAATGGATACCGCAAAAGTTCACATCCCGGCAGCGCAGGAAGAACTGGTTGCAGAACTTGCCGCTCTCGGCAAACCGATGGTAACCGTTGTGATTGCGGGAAGAGCTTACTGCATCGAAGATATCGAAAATGCTTCGGATGCCCTTCTGTATGCCTTCTATCCGGGTCCGATGGGCGGAAAAGCAGTAGCAGAAATGCTCTATGGAACCACGAATCCGTCCGGCCGTCTTCCGGTTTCCATGCCGCGCCATGTCGGACAGATTCCGGTATGCTACAATTACCGTACCTCCGTCGTTCCGGCGTACTGCGATATGACGAGCCAGCCGCTGCACACGTTCGGCGAGGGAAAATCCTACACGACGTTTGCGTGCAGTAATGTTTCCGTGAACAAAGAAGAAAACGGTGTTTCTGTTTCCTTTACCGTGGAAAATACCGGCGATATGGCAGGAACCTCCGTTCCGTGCCTGTATGTGCGGAAACGTTCCGGCGGTGTTGTGGCAAGAATCAAAGAGCTGAAAGCCTTTACAAGAATGGAGCTTGCACCGGGCGAGAAAAAAGAAGCTGCGTTCCATCTGACGAAAGAGGAGATGAATTTTGTCCAGATTCCGGGAAAACCGGAGGTGAACTGCCATGATTATGAGCTGATGCTTGAGGACGGCGCAGAGAAATGGTGGAGCGGAAACGTGACAGAAATGTAAGGGCAGACGGAAGATAATCCAAAAAGTAACAAAGTGAACAAAGAGAGAAAATATGTTTCGAAACAAAACGACGTATTTTCTCCCTTTTTGTTTACCTGAAATGGACGAAAAAACGAAAAAAGACTGCACAGATCACTCCGAAAAGAGAGAAAAGAGTCCAAAAGCGGACTGAAATATAGGAAAAGTGCTTAAAAAACGGCAACTTAAATTGCGTAAAAGTAACAAAACGATATATATGTTCAAAATATAGTTGACAAATAAGGTAACAAAAGGTAAAATGAATTCAACAAAACAGTGTTGGATAAATCTTAAATCACAGATTTGATTGTGGCAGTTGCACAAAAAAGAGAGCAACATGCGAGGATGATGCGAAAGCAAAATGTTCAAAATGTTCACGACGAGGGATGCTCCAATCAAAGAAAACACAAAGTTATTGCAAACCTTTGAAAAGGGAGGACAAGAGAGAAATGAAAGAGAAACCAACAAAAGCAAAGAAAAAAGGCCGCACCATCCGCGCCTTTAAGAGAGACATCTCGCTTTGGCTTTTCTGTGTTCCGGGCGTAATCCTGACATTCATCTTCAGTTACATTCCGATGTATGGTGTACAGATCGCGTTCCGCCGCTACAATGCGACAGCCGGAATCACCAAGAGCCCGTGGGTAGGCATGTACTACTTCCAGAGATTCTTCAACTCTCCGTACTTTGCATCCACCATCAAGAACACATTGATCCTGAGTTTATACGGACTGATCGTTTCATTCCCGATTCCGATCATCCTGGCTCTGATGCTGAACTCCTTCCGTCATAAGAAATACCGGAAAGTGATCCAGACCGTCACCTACGCACCGAACTTCATTTCTACCGTAGTTATGTGTGGTATGATCATCCTGTTCCTGTCTCCGTCCGTTGGTGTTATCAACCACGTACTGGAAGCATTCGGAATCCCGGCAGTCAACTTCATGGCGAAGAAAGCTTACTGGAGACACATTTATGTATGGACCGGCGTATGGCAGAGTACCGGATGGAGTTCCGTTATCTACTTCGCAGCACTGGCCGGCATCAGCCCGGAGCTGCATGAGGCAGCAAGAGTAGACGGTGCAACGAAGTTACAGCTGATCCGTCACATCGACCTTCCGCTGATCATGCCGACTGCAACCATTCTTCTGATTATGAACTGCGGAAGTATCCTTTCCGTCGGCTTCGAGAAAGCCTTCCTTCTGCAGAACAACCTGAATGCAAGTGTATCCGAGATCATTTCCACTTATGTATATAAGGTTGGTCTGATCAACAACGATATGTCGTACTCTTCAGCAATCGGTCTGTTCAACACCATCGTAAACATGGTTATGCTGATCATTGTCAATACGATATCTGATAAACTTTCGGGCAACAGCCTGTGGTAGGAGGAAACAAAAACATGAGTAAAGAAAATACCGCAGTGAAAAAAAAGAAAATGAAACGCTGCAAAGAGGACGTCATTTTTGATACTGTCTGCTTTATCATTCTGACATTGATCCTGTTTATTGTAGCATATCCGCTGTACTGGGTTATCATTTCATCCATCAGTGCACCAAGCGCTGTATCGAGTGGTAGAGTTCTTCTCCACCCGGTTGGATTTACCCTGAAAGGTTATGCGGAAGTATTTAAAAATGACCAGGTTATGAGAGGTTTCTTAAACTCTCTGATCATCACCTTCTGCGGTGTCATGGTCAACCTGATTGTAACACTTCCAACCGCTTATGCACTTTCCAGAGATAACTTCTCCGGAAAGAGACCGATCACAATTTTTTATCTGATTACCATGTTCTTCGGCGGCGGTCTGATCCCTACCTACCTGGTAATTCAGAAACTGCAGATGCTGAACACCATCTGGGCACTGATTCTCCCGGGATGCTTAAGCGTTTACAACATGATCGTAGCAAGAACATTCTTCAAATCCAATATTTCCGAGGAGCTGTATGAGGCAGCCGAAATCGACGGATGTACCCAGGGAAGATTCTTCTTCCAGATTGCCCTTCCGCTTTCCAAAGCGATCATCGCAATCCTGGTTCTGTACTATGGTGTCGGCCACTGGAACTCTTACTTCTCCGCATTGGTTTACATTTCGGACAAAGCGAAATACCCACTGCAGCTGGTTCTGCGTAACATCCTGATTACCAACCAGACCGCACTGTCCCAGACAGCAACAACAGCAGCAGCAAGAGCGGCTCTGCAGGAGAAACAGCAGCTCATCGATGTTATGAAATACTCACTGATCATCATCAGCAGTATCCCGGTTCTGGTTATGTACCCGCTGGTACAGAAACACTTCGTAAAAGGTGTTATGATCGGATCCATGAAAGGTTGATTCTATTATATATAGTAGAAACTTTTTAAAAATGATTTATCTGCCGCACAGAAACTTGGGCGGTATGTAAATAAAATGCAAATGCCCGAAATCGGGCAGGCAAGAGCGCTTCCGGCGGGAAGGACCGCCGGAACAACACAGGAGGGAAAATCATGAAAAGAAAAGCAGTCGCAGCAGTCTTAACTGCAGTAATGGTAGCATCCATGTTTACCGGATGCGGAAGCGATAACGGAAGCAGCAGCAGCTCCGCAGCAAAAGACACTACTACAGCATCCGCAGCAAACGACACCGTTGATGAGAACGGAAAAGTAAACGGTGTTATGTATGAAGAGGGTCTTCCGCTGGTAGACGAGGGAGATTACTCCTTCTCTATCTTCTGCGACGATTCCAGCGAGTCCGGCGAATTCGTTATGCTGGATGAGTTCAAAAAACAGACCAACGTAGACGTTGAAATGAAAATCTATCCGTACGAGACAGCAACCGAGAGACTGAACCTCGACCTGAACTCCGGAGATTACGCTGATGTCATCGGTGGATGGACCTTAAGCGACAACGCAATCCTGACCTACGGTGTAAACCAGGGCGTATTCATTCCTCTGGAAGACTACTTCGAGAAATACTGCCCGAATATCTCTGCCATCCTGGATCTGCCGGGCGTAAGAGAGAAAATGACTGCACCGGACGGACACATCTACACCATTCCGTACGTATGCTCCGATACAACCGTTGGATACAGCCCATACATCAACAGCAAATGGCTGGAGAACGTAGGCATGAGCATGCCGACCACAACCGACGAGTTTGAAGCAGTATTAAAAGCATTCAAAGAGCAGGATGCAAACGGCAACGGCGACGCTTCCGATGAAATCCCGTTCTCTACTGACCCGAACAACAAACACATCGAGGCTATGGCTGGTTACTTCGGACTTCCGATGAACAAAATCGGTGTTGCCATCAAAGATGAGAAAGTTGTTTACGGCGGTGTCAGCGATACATACCGTGAGTTCCTTTCCTGGTTCCACAAACTGTATGCAGAAGGTCTTGTAGACGTTGAGCTTTACACTCAGGACAGCTCCACATGGGAAGGTAAAGGAAACCAGGATCTGTACGGC
>CAVBNJ010000190.1:0-5911 GCA_963596755.1 bacterium | reverse complement strand
CCATATGGGCGATAAAGCCCAGTCTTGTCTTTCCTTCATATCCTTTTGTTGCCGGAATTTTTCCGTAAACGTAGCATTTATCCTCTACACGGACATCCGATACGCCAAGCGCTTTCATTTCTTCTGCCAGCTGGTCTGCCAGCACTCTCTGGCACTCGGAAGACGGATGTGTTCCGCTCTTCTCATTGCTCGGTGTCGGCACTTTTACATAATTCAGTAATCTTTCATATGCTTTCATTTCGTTTTCTCCCTCTTATTTCATCAGCTTCTGGATGGTTTTGCAAAGCTCATCCACGGCTCCTTCTTTTCCCTGCCGGATATCTTCCACGACGCATGATTTGATGTGGCTGGAAAGCAGTACCTTGTTAAAGCTGTTCAGCGCGGACTGGATCGCGGATACCTGGGTCAGGATATCGACGCAGTAGCGGTCGTTCTCCACCATTTCCCGTATTCCGCGCACCTGGCCTTCAATTCTCGAAAGGCGGTGGATCAGATCTTTGTACTCTTTTTCGTCACGCACTTTTTTCCGGTCGCATTCACTGCAGTGTGTACAGCATTCACCCATGACGTTTCCTCCTTGTTCTGCGATGCATACCCCGTCTGGGTATAGGTTCATGATACTCTTTTGCCCGGCCTTTGTCAATCTTCGATTTTCGCCGCAAAGTATTCGTGCAGCCTCTGGTTCACACGGCTCGACGCCGCGCAGGAGGTTTCCAGTGCATTGGGAGAAGGTTCCCCGCAGAAATCAACCGCAAGGAGCTTTTTCCCGGAAAGGCAGTCCTCCGCAAGCGAAAGCAGTTCCTCCACACGGACATTTCCCTGATCCCAGTTCGTGTCAAGCTCCTCCTTTGACAGAATGTCCTGATCGACCGACAGATATACAGGAAGCTCTCCCGCATGCGATGCAAAAATTTCTTTGATTTTCGCCGCTCCGCTTCCCCCATCGAGTTCCTCCTGTGTCACGAACCAGACGTTCTCCATCGCTTCGACCTCCTGCACAGAGGCTTCCGGTGGTCCGATTACACAGATTCCTTTGATATTGGCGTATGCTTCCGCGGCATCCCGGATCCAGGAACCGCAGGAAAGCACCGGCAGAAGCGCCGGCGGCTGCATATCGGTATGATGATCAAACACGACCAGAAATAAATCTTCTTTTTCCAGCCCGAGCAGCAGTTTGCTCAGGTAATGATAATTTCCGGAATCCAGAAAACGAAGACGCGGCAGTTCCCCCGCCTCTTTTTTCCGCACAAATTCCACTTCCAGTATGCGCTCCGTCTCCGGGTCCAGATAGCCGTCGGTTCCCTGAAGATTCGTCAGATCCCAGACGGTTCCCGCCTGCTCCCACGCATACCCTTCTTCATTATAAATTCCGGAAAAGCTAAAACAAAATGGTTTCACGTTTTTTACTCCTATTACTTATTTAATGGATTCAATTTTCTTCCCGCCAGGATCAGCAGCAGCGCAGACAGCAGAAGCTGCAGAATCCCGCTTGCCTCCGGCAGATAATGGATCAGCGGGTTCTGTCCGTAATCTCCGAGCAGATTGCAGAGCTGCTCCAGTTCCCGCCCGTTTCCAAGCAGGCGGCTGATCAGGCCCGCAAAGGTCGTAAACGGATTCAGCAGCAGCAGATAGATCGCTCCGCCGACGTTGATATTTTCCACCACCGCCGACTGCATCTGCAGCATACTCGCGTAATAGGCAAGTCCCGTGCACGCACACGTTCCCACGACGAGGAACACGACAATCACATACGAAAGCACCGTAGCAAGTGTCGTCCGCCGGAAGAACACCGAACAGAAAATGCCGATGCTTCCGGTAAAAATTCCCGTAAGCAGAAGGCCCCCCGCCATCAGAAGCAGCCCGCCAAGGCCTACACCGCCGAAGACAACGACGAGCGAGAGCACCGGCAGTGCCGAGACGGTGAGAATAAAGACGACGCCAAGCGATGCCTCCAGCTTTCCGGTGATGATCCGCCACGGGTTCAGATTCGTCGTCAGAAGCACATCCAGCGTCTTTTTCTCCCGCTCAAGCGAAATACTTCCCCCAGCGACCGCCGGAACAGAAAGAACGACGAGGATAAACAGCAGATACGTCATCAGAATATAGCAGTTGATCGGAACGCTGTAGCTGGCCGGTGCCAGATAGCCCAGCTGGCTGCTCTCCCCGAAATAGCAGATGAACGCAACGAGAGCCAGCAGCAGATTGCAGACAAATATGATCCACGAAATCCGCCCGGAGCGGGAGTTTCGTTTCATTTCTTTTTCAAATACAGGATTTAACCGCATGTGGACGCTCCTTTCACTCCATCTTTCCAAACTGTTCCGGCGCTTTCTCCTGGTGCCCGGCATCTCCGGTCAGGTGGAAGAACAGCGATTCCAGACTATTGTGTTCCCGCGCAAACGATGCCACGAGAATCCCCTCATCCACCAGCTTTCGAAGCAGCAGCGCTTCCTCCTCACGGCTTCCGGAAAACCACGCCGCAATCTTGTTTTCATCGACAGAAAGACGACTGATCTGCGGATCACGCCGCAAAAGCTCCATCGCCTGCGGCACCTGGTTCAGCACGGTGATGCGCAGCGGATTCGAGCTGTCGATTGCAAGCATGATATTTTCCAGTTTTCCCTGCTGTACCATCACGCCCTCGTTGATGACGCCGATGCTGGTACAGAGATCCGCCAGTTCCGATAAGATATGGGAGCTGATCAGAATCGTATATCCCTCTTTGGCGAGGTGCTGCAGAAGGATCTGAAAATCTTTCCGGGAACGCGGATCCAGGCCGGAATTCGGCTCGTCGAGCACGAGGAGTTTCGGTTTATGGATCATTGCCCTCGCCAGGCAGAGCCGCTGCTGCATGCCCCTTGAAAGCGCATCCACCATCTGCTCCTCTTTTCCCGAAAGCTCCACAAGATCCAGCACTTCCCGCGCACGGACCGTCCCCGCACGCCCGTAAATGCCGTATGATGCGGCAAAAAATTCGAGATACTCGATCACGCTTAAGTTTTCGTAGACACCGAAAAAATCCGGCACAAAGCCGATCATGCTCTTCTGTTTCAGGATATTTTTCGTCGTTCGCACACCATCGAGCCACAGATCTCCTCCGTCGCACTTTAACAGCCCTGAAATGATCCGCAGCGTTGTCGTCTTTCCTGCCCCGTTCGGTCCGACAAAGCCGTAAATATCGCCTCTTCTGACCTCCATATCAAGGCCGTTCAGGGCATACGTTCTGCCGTATTTTTTCATCAGTTTTTCAATTTTCAGTATCGGCATAGGTCTCCTCCGCAATGGCTGCATCCGCAAACAGATTTTCCAGATATTCCTCCGTCGGCAGTTTTTCCGCCGTCACGATCAGATTCGGTGCTTCGTAATATCCGTATTTCTGATGATATTCTTCTGATTTTTCTTCGTCCGACAGACGGTAACGCACCCGGATCTGATTCTCATCATTCACATACTGATCCCGAAGTGACGGCTGATCCGTGAAATCAATTTCCCAGTCAGACAGTTCTTCGTATTCTTCACTCTTAAAATTGTAGAGTTCAATCGTTCCGTCAAAATTGCGGAAATGCTGATTCTTTTCCGACAGTGCTTTCTGGAATCGGATCGAAAGGATCGTTCCTCTCTTTTCTCCCACGCCGTTCTCCGCCGCAAGAATTCTGTCCTGCATCGTATGCATCGCTTCCGGCCAGAAATCCGGGGATGCAAGACCTGTCCGTTCGCTGCCGGCAAGCTCCCTGGTATACTGCCGGTACAGATTCCAGATATTATTGTCCTCGAAAACGGCATTCAGATAATAGGTGATCTCCGTCTCCTCATCCGACATTCCGCCGGAGCTGGGACCCATCTCAAAATTCAGGGAATTGCCGTCCCATCCGCTGTACTCCTGTGCATACGGGCAGTAAACGACACCGTCTTTCGTCATTTCTACGGATGTCTCCTCAAAGTAATAGGAAATACCGTACGCCTCATAGCCGCTGTCCATCTGAAAGGAATCTCCCTCTCCTTTTATTTTTCCAAACAGCAGACAGTTGGTGGTACGGTTCGGCATATAATTGTAGACAACGCCTTCGAGATAGTTTTTCTCGATCTCCGGCAGATCCTGAACCGCATCCCAGCTGGTAATCTCCCGCGCACTGTCCGCCGGAACCTGCTCCAGCGTCTTCTCCTCGCCGTTTTTCAGATCCCCGATCCATACAAAGTATCCCGGCAGTGCAAGCACACAGCCTGTCATGTCGTAACCCGTCTCATTTTTTACCGTTCCGCTGACTGCCTGATCCCAGAACTGGAATTCTCCGGCAAGCCCTTCGTCCGCTTCCAGAACTTTCGTCTTCTGCATGCCGAACTCATTTAAGGCAAACGCCGCCATATTGGAAAGCTCCACTCTGTTTTTCTGATCCCCGAAGCTGATTTCCGTCTTTTCGTAATCATCATCTTTCTCCGGCGTTTCAACGACGTTGTTGGAAACGTAGTCCATCCGGTTGTAGGACACCAGATCGTAGGACGGATCGAGATACAGTTCATACGACGCATTGTACGGCGCCTGTGCACAGAAATTAATGGACTCTTTCTGATAGGAATCATTCTGCCAGATTTCTCTTATATACGTCAGAACCGGCGCTTTTAACTGTGTTGTCCGTCCCAGAAGACTGATCACCACAAGAAAGCACGCCGAGCAGCCGCAGATGGCTCCCCAGAGATACCGTCTCTTTCCCAGCTTTTTTAAGATATAATACAGGCCCGGTCCCACCAGAATAAGATAAATCAGGATGAGCACGCCGTATAAAACCGTATTCGGCCGGTTCCGCACCTTCGTGTTTTCCAGCAGATCGCTGATGGTATAATATTTCTGATAATTAGCATTCCGTTTCGCGACAATCTGTCCTGTCGTATCTTCATCCAGAATATTCTTCAGGAACTCCGCCGGTGCTTCCTTAAAAGCGCTGCGCTGGCTTTCTGTATACTCGTCTTTTTCACCGAATACTACAAGATAGCCGCCTTCTGCCTGCCATTGCGTAATTTCCCGCTGTGCCTCCTCAGAGAGCTCCTCCATCGTATGTTCCAGCAGAATCAGCACATCCGGTGCATACGACTCGGCAAGACCGGAAAGCTCCTCCGGGCGGGCCGAGGATGCCTCCACCTCATAGACGCCGTCGTTCAGCGTAATCCCGTTCAGCTGCCGTCCGTAATCCGTCTCTTCTTCCACGACGCAGACCCGCACCGCAGAACGGAAAAAATCTTCATTGGAAATGGTTTCCTCACGGCTGTAGACCGTATCATTCAGACTGTTCTCCAGGCTTAAGATACAGTAAGAAACGTTCTCTGCCATCAGACCTGCTGAAAATGTCTTTGTAATTTCACTGTTTGCCGGAATATGAATCGGGAAACGATAGATAAAAAGACTGTTTCTCGTATCCTCCGATTTTTTTACCCCCGGAAAAAGTTTTGCAATAATTCCTGCTCCGCTGTTCCCCTGATAAATGGAGGTCGTATCGTTTTTCACCTGAAAGACAAAGTATCCCTCAAATTCCACAGCACTCTGATTGGAAATTGTCACCCGGACCGGCACATGGTTGCCGTCCTGATAATTTTCTTCGAAACCATAACTGAAATCAATATTGTATTCCCCGGAATAACTGTTGGCGAGAAGCTGTTTTTCTTTCCCGGTATTTCGTGTGTTTTCCTGCGCATCCTGATATGTGACCGTCCGCGTTGCCATCGCAGACACCGTGCCGGCTCCCGCCGCCAGAAGTACCAGTGCAAGCACAGACAGAAGCCAGAACAAACACCTTCTTTTTTTCTTTTTCATCCCTGTTTCTCCTCCTGCTGTGTGAGCTGGATCGGCAGTTCTACCTCAAAGACCGTTCCCTGCAGATCACTCTTTACATGCACCTGCCCGTGATGCAGCTCCGCAATC
>CAVBNJ010000189.1:0-5936 GCA_963596755.1 bacterium | reverse complement strand
ATCACAAGTGCACAGCACACATCCGATACCGAATGCTGTTTCAGGAACATGGTCGACAATACGATCAGTACCGTCAGCGTCAGGCATACATGACGAAACACCGGTCTGTTTTTCAGCTGCTCACTGTGTTCCACAGCCACCGCAACAGCAACAGAATTATATACATGAATACTCGGGAATATGTTCGTAGGTGTGTCGGTCATATAAAGTCCTCTGACCAGATCCGTAAAAATGTTCTCCCTTGGGAATACCGTCGGACGCAGATTCTGTCCGTTTGGGTATAGGTAGGAGATCACCAGGAATGCCGTCATTCCGATTCCAAGATTGATGATCAGCTGATAATATTCCCTGCGGTTCTTATTGCAGACCCCGAAATAAATCACCGACCATGCAATATATCCAAACCACATAAAATAAGGAATCACAAAAAACTCACAGAACGGAATCATATCATCAAACGGCGTATGAATCAGATGATACCCCTTCGTAATATGCGTTTCCAGATATTGAAAACATTTCAGATAGAAAATGCCATAAACCACTACCGGAAGAAAATGTTTATATTTTTTTATCGTATTCATAACTTCCCCTCCACTTTCTGACGAGGCTTTTTTCTTTTCAACCTGCTGAAATTATAGCACACCCAAAACCGAAGTCAATAAGCTTTATTATTTTTTAAGAAACAATTCATCGCTTCCTAACCTGTTCTTCTCTTTTTTCACAGAAACCTTCTGCGCCTGCATTTTCCCGCTGCGGTGATGCCTTTTCGGCCTCTGAAAACCGTCCTTCGGATGAAAATGTTCGAAGATCGCCGCATCAAATTTTTTCCGTGTCCGGTCATATACATGTTCGTCTTTTACCGTCCATGCAAACGCCGGCGTTCCAAACAGCATGCGGTCGATCAGAAAGCCCGGGCAGTCGGCATAGCGGTGGTCGTAGGCAATAAAATCCGGTCTTCCGACAAAATTCAGCATCAGCTGGCGCGCCATCACACGCAGAATCAGATGCACCTTGTCATCCTTCGAAAACCGGCCCGAAAGCTGGCCGCGCAGCGTCTGCGGCATATGGCGGCGGCACCAGCGGAGCGCCAGACTGTTGAAGGATTCCATACAGAACATGCCGGTGTAGCCCTCCATTTCTTTCTGAAACCCTGCACAGACTGCCGTGGAAAGTCCCGGCATCTTGATCTCGATCAGAAGCGGCACTCTGCCGTCCACCGTCTGCAGCACCTCGCAAAGCAGCGGAATCCGCTCATCACTGTCGCCCAGCCGGAACCTCTGCAGCTCCTCATACGTATAATCACTGATTTTGCCTTCATCTTGGCACATCCGCTTCATCGTGTCATCATGAAATACCACGATTTTACCGTCCTTCGTAATCTGAATATCCAGCTCAATCGCATATCCCTGCTCCGCCGCACGCGCAAACGCCGGAAGCGAGTTCTCCGGAACCCCCTCCGCCGCATTCCACAGTCCGCGGTGCGCATAATTCCATTCCGCAAATTTCAGGCATTCCTGCCTTCTTGATGTTGCCGGCAGAATCGAATAGAAATAGCCTCCTGCCAGAAGGACAAGTACAACAAAAAATATGATCCAGAACATCATCTTACATCCCTTCTTTCACCCAGTCGCCCAACAGGCGAAGACGCTCCGTTTCCAGCCCGATCATTTCCTCCGTGCGGTGTCCGCCCGACTCTCCGTCCAGGTGCACCGGCTCCGCGCGGTCCGTCCGAAGCGAAAGGCTGCGGCACCGCTCCATATGTACCTCCGGGAATCCCGTATGGCGGCCGACGAGTGCCATCGGCAGAAGATAGCTGACCTTCCACTTCGCAAGATTGGAAACCACCATCACATCCAGCAGATCATCCGTCTCGTCCGCCTCCGGGCAGAAGCGGAAGCCGCCGCCCTCGTAAGGAAGATTCATCGCCACGGCAAACAGAACCTTCTCAAAATGGCGGTGTTCTCCGTTTTCCAGTGTCACATCCAGCATAAACGGTTCGAGATAAAAGAGCTGCCTCATCGCAATCATCACATACGTGAGCTTTCCCAGATGCATTCTGTTCAGCGTATTCTTAATTTTTGATGCCAGCGCCTCGTGGCAGATGCCTGCATCAAATCCGATACCGGTGCTGACAAGAAATCTCCGCTTTTTGCCGCCAAGAAGCGCCGTTCCGATGTTGATCTCTTTTTCCTCCCCTTTCAGCACAGCATCCAGCGCCTGCAGCGGATCGGATGGAATTCCGGCTCCGCGCGCAAAATCGTTGCCGCTTCCCGTTGGAATATAACCGAACTTCACCCCGGACGGATGGCAGATTCCATCGACTGCCTCATTTGCCGTGCCGTCCCCGCCGATCACAAGAAGCACATCGTCGGGATTCCATACCCCCTCTGCCGTCAGCCGTTCCGCCATCTCCCTTGCACTTCCGTGATACTTCGTCGGATAGGCCCGGAATGCGATGCTCCGCCGCTCCAGCTCGCCCTCGATCACCGGCCACAGCTTCTCACCGCGCCCCGACCGCGATTTTTTATTTACTATAATATGATACATGAAAGTCATACCTTCCTTTTTCTTCTGTAAAAACCACTTCAAATCAGCCATATTGTAGCAGTTTTCCCTGCAAACCACAACCACCTTCACAAAATCTTAACTTTCCATATCTCATACCTTTTCTTTCTTGACAGACCTTTTTGTTCTGCTAAAATGAAAAGTAACGCGGTTTTTAGCCGCCGGATGTCACTCTTTTCTGAGGAGGTTTTTATGAATTATTACGATATTACATACGCCAGGAGGATGACACGATGAAGCTCTCCCCCGCATTTCTCGCTTATAAACTCGGCAGCACGTTTTCTGTCCTCGCATCGGAAAACCTGCCGCTTATCGGTACACTGGAACTGCCTGTCATTTATGAACCAGGCTCCCGTTCCCTCGCACACAGGGTCTGTCTCTGCACGGCAGAAAACATTGCTTCGCTTTCCTCTTTTCCAGAAGAAAACGATACACTCTTTCTTCTCTGCGCCGAAACGCTCCCTGATAAACTGCCGTCTCCCGTCCAGATTGCTGTAAAATCCGGCATCTCCGCCGTTTTTTCCTTCCTGCAGGAGCTTTTCTGGACATACGATTCCTGGCAGAATAATCTGATGCAGGCACGGCTCGACGGAAAATCGATTCAGCATCTCTTAAATCTCTCCCTGCCGGTCTTTTCCCATCCGCTGATGGTCGTCGGCATGGATTTTTCCATCGTCGCCGCTGCGTCCGAAGAGCCTTCGTTTTTCCCGGAAAAAGTCTTCGGCTCCCTCGATGCGACACGCCCGCTGCTTCTCGCCCTGACAGAAAGCCGCGAGTACGCATCGGTCCGCGATCTCGAAGGATGGTTCCGTTTTCCGGATCACGTAACGGGACTTGGTTCCCTCTGTGTCAATATTACCCAGCACGGCCAGAGCGCCTACCGTCTGCTGCTCCTCGACACGAAAAAAGATCTCTCAGATTCTGAGGGCTTTCTTCTCGAATTTCTCGCCGAAATGGTCCGCCACGCCTTCATGCACAATGTGATGCAGAAGACCTCGCCGGCGCAGTCGCTCCACACCGTGCTGCTCCGTGCGCTCGATGACCGGACGGCCGACTATATTGCGGTCAGCCAGGCACTCGACACCCTCGGCTGGTATTCCCGCCATACTTACTGCTGCCTCTATCTGCAGCTCTCCGATATGGATCAGAAAAACCTGACCGCCAATTCCGTCTGCGCCTACCTGGAAAATATTCTGACCGGCTGCTCTGCGTTTCCGCACGGAGGCGGCATCGTCGCCTTTTTCAATCTGACGCTGTCCGATTTTTCCATGGAAGATCTGATGGAGCGCATGGTGCATTTCGTCGAGGACAGTGCCCTAAACGCCGGCTTTTCGCGCTGTATGGGCGGCCATATGAACCTGCGCCGTCAGTATATCCAGGCCAAAATTGCCCTGCAGTTCGGCACGCGGAAATATCCCGACAAGCGGATGCACCCGTTCAACGATATTTCGTTTGACTACATCCTCGATCAGGCAACAAAAAAGCTCCCCGGCTACATGCTGAGCCATGAGAGACTTCTCTTTCTGCAGGAGCACGATGACAGCTCCGGCAGTGACTATATGCGGACGCTCCGCTGCTATCTGGACAACCACTGCAATGTCGTCCAGACGGCGCGCGAACTGTTTATTCATCGCAGTACCCTGCTCTACCGTCTGGAAAAGATCAAAGAAATCTTACACTCCGATCTTACCAGCCCGGATGAAATTCTGTATCTGATGCTCTCCTTCCGTTTCATCGACCTCGAGACCGAAGAAGAAAACCATTCTGGATCTTCGCAGCCAGAAAAGCACAGATAAAACCGACTGCAATTCCCGCGAGAACATCGGTCGGAAAATGCACAAACAGATATAATCTCGAAAATGCAATCAAGCCTGCCAGCACCAATGCGGCGATTCCTTCTTTTTTATGCATCATGAAAATAGAGACGGCCGCCGCAAAGGAAGCTGCCGAGTGCCCCGACGGGAAGGAATAGTCCTTCGGCGCGGTGACAAGAAGCTTCACCTGCTCGTCAATCCAGCACGGACGCGGGCGCGCTGCGATCGGCTTTAAAATCAGATTGCATAAAATCAAGTCTAAAATCAGCGCAATCGCCATTCTTACGCCGCATTTCCGGTATTTCGGAACTGTCAGGAAAACGGCGGTCAGCACAATCCAGAACCATCCCGCATTTCCCAGTGACGTAATTCCTACCATAATCGGATCGAGCACCGCATTGTGCAGGTGCTGCAGCGCATATAAAATTGAAAACTCCATCGTTATCCCTCTCTGTAAAAAATCGGCATTTTCCTGCTGTACATCTGCTGGTTCGCAGCCGCCTCATACAGGAACTCCGCCAGTGCCTCATTCGAATAGCCTGGCCGGAACTGGCTGCCGTCCAGCGAAATACTGCAGCTTTTGTCTGCCCTTTTCACTTTTCCGTCTCTTCCGGGACACGCCCGCACCAGCGTCCAGTTCAGATCGCTTCGGCTCAGCACCTGACCCATTTTCTGCATGTCACGGTAGACCCCCGGCCAGAAAATCTGCATCAATTTGGTGGTCATCCGCTGGTACTTATCCTCACAGTCCCCGAATGCATGAATGCAGACGTGGCCGACCGTCACAAAACGCGTCTTACCGAGCTGTTTCATCGCTGACAGAATCATCGCATTGCCATCGGCAAGCGGCGTTTCCTCCGATTTTGGAAACCTGCCACTCACAGGCGTCAGCACGCTGATGACAGCATCCGCTTCCAGAAGCGCTTCCAGCACCCGCTCCCGGTTCTGAAGGCTTCCCTCGATTACCGTCAGGTTTTTCCTCGGCCAGATCGCTTTCGCATCCGGCACATAGGCGGTCACCTGCGCCCCGTGGCGAAGCGCCGTGTTCGTCACATACTGCCCAAGCAGTCCCCCCAGACTGAATATTGTAATTCTCATGAAATCCTCACTCTCATCTGTGTGCGTTTTTCTTGTCCTCCGCAGATCTTTAGCGCACACTTTCCTGTTTATCTCCTATTCTAACACACTGCCCTTATACGATACAATGAAATAAAACTAAAAAAAGTATAACCTTTTTCCGCCTTTCTTCATATCGTAAGTAGAACCGTATTTTCAGGAGCTTTGACTTATGCCCTATACTATCGTAATCGATGCCGGACACGGGGGAAGCGATCCGGGCGCTGTCTATGAAGGACGCAGGGAAAAGGACGACAATCTTTCCCTTGCCATGGCGGTCGGCGAGCTTCTTTCCCGCCAGGGTGTCTCTGTCGTTTATACCCGCACAACCGATGTTTATCAGACGCCGTTTGAAAAGGCACAGATGGCCAATCAGGCGGATGCCGACTTTTTTATTTCATTTCACCGAAACTCCTCGGAGGAGCCGAACCAGTATACCGG
>CAVBNJ010000188.1:0-5936 GCA_963596755.1 bacterium | reverse complement strand
TAAATAAATATCAATTCGAGTGTATTATACTCTATTTCCTGCACAAAATCAATACAGTCACCGCAAAATTTCCTGTACAATTCGCCGTACAAATCTCTCTTTCTGCTTTCTTTTTCTCATTTTCACCTTGTTATTTTTTTCTCATTTTTCCATTGTGTTAAACTTTTTTAATATATTTGGCCTAAATTCTTTAAAATTTCATGTTATACTGAAAATAATTATGATGGAAGTACGGTAATTTCTTTTTTTGAGTTAAAAATACGGAGGGTTTTCATGTCACTTTTCATTCCAGAACTTACGCTGAACGACGGCAGAAAAATGCCGCTTCTGGGGCTTGGCACCTACAAGGCCGGGACCGATAAAGAAGTGGAAAAGGCCATCGTCACGGCAGCAAAATACGGCTATCGGCTGATCGACACCGCCTCTTCCTATAAAAATGAGGACGGCGTCGGCCGCGGCATCCGCTCATGCGGTGTCCCGCGCAGTGAACTTTTTATCACAACAAAAGTATGGAACACAGCGCAGCGCGTCGGCGATATCGAGGGGGCGTTCAGCCGCAGTCTCGACCGTCTCCGTCTCGACTACGTCGATCTCTATCTGATCCACTGGCCGGTGCCGGGCTGCTACGCCGAGACGTGGCGGGCGCTGGAAAAGATCCGCGAGTCCGGACGGGCAAAATCGATCGGTGTCAGCAACTTTGAAGAGTCGCATCTGACCGCTCTCTTTGAGTTTTCCGGCATCGTTCCGGCTGTCAACCAGATCGAATGTCATCCGCTCTGGAACCGGAAACCGCTGATTGCGTTCTGCCGCTCACATGGAATTGCAGTTCAGGCATACGCGCCGCTCGCAAGAGGTCTTTATTTCAATCGGGAGATCATCCAGAATCTGGCTGAAAAATACGTGCGCACCGGGGCACAGATCGGTCTCCGCTATCTCATCCAGCAGGGGATCAGCGTCATTCCAAAATCCACACAGCCGGACCGCATCTTCGCCAACGCCGATGTCTTCGACTTTGAGCTTTCCGAAGGTGACATGGCACTCATCGACTCGATGGACGAGCAGCTCCGTTCAGCCTCCGTGCCGGATGATCTGCTGTAACTGTTTTCAAATTTCAGCGTCATAAAAAAACAAGACAGAAATCTGGCCTTTCCGGCTTTCAGATTTCTGTCTTGTTTTTTATTCCCGTTATATTTCCGTCCAGTCTGCTGCATCTGCAGATCCAGTCTCCCATGTTTTCTGCTTCTTCTGCATCATGCGTGACAAGAAGTATCGTTTTGCCTTCACCTTTTTTCCGGATATAATCCATGGTCTGTCTCTTTCTTTCTGCATCCAGTCCCCGGAACGGTTCATCCAGAAGAAAGAAATCCGCTTCCGTTCTCATGGCGCGCAGAATGGCTACCCGCTGGCGCATGCCGCCGGAAAGTTCCGAGACCAGCTGATTTTCGCAGCCCGAAAGACCGATTTGTTCCAGATCCTCCGAAAGATTCTGCGCGCTTCTTTTTTCTTTTCCAAACGCGCGGCGTCTTGCTGCAATCTGAATATTGGCTCCAGCCGTCAGTTCCTCTATCAGGCGGGGTTCCTGGAAAACCATGCTTTTTCTTACCGTTTCCAGTCCCTTTACCGTTCCGCCGTCCGCCTGTTCCAGGCCTGCCAGAATCCGCAGCAGCGTTGTCTTTCCCGCCCCGGAGGGCGCCATCAGGCAGGTAACGGCTCCTTTGGGAAGTTTCATCGTAAGATCCGAAAAAATAACGTGTTCTCCGTACGCTTTTTTCAGATGGCATATTTCGATCGTTTTCTCGCTCATTTCATCACCAGTATTCTTTTTTCTGCAAGATCCATTCCTTTTAAAACGGCTTTTTCCAGGCAGAAACTGACGCAGATGATCGCCGCTGTCCACGCAAACAGTCCCGGTGTATCGAGATAGATTTTTGCCTGATACAGATGCTCGCCGATCGAGTGATTCGGAATGCCGATTACCTCCGCCGCCGTTCCTGCTTTCCAGCAGAGGCCAAGCGACAGGGAACAGCCCGTCCGAATATACGGGTAAAGCTGCGGAAAGACAATCCATCGCAGCCGCACCGGCCATGGAATCTGAAAGACATCCGCTGCCTCCAAAAGCTGTGTGTCCAGCTCCTTAAGACCGTTCCGGGTATTTGTGTACAGAACCGGAAATACCATCAGGAACGAAATTACAACGGAGAGATTCTTTGATGAAACCCAGATCAGGATCAGAATCACAAATGACGCAACCGGTACTGCCTTAACTGCGGCAACCAGCGGTGATAAGAGTTCTTCTGCTGCGGAAAACCGGCCGGCAAGAGCCGCTCCTGCAATTCCAGCAGACACACCGAGGAGAAAGCCAGCCCCGATGCGCAGTCCGGAAAACAGCAGGGACTGCCAGAAATCCAGCTCCGTCACAAGTGTAAAAAGGCGTTTTAAAACAGAGACAGGAGATGCCAGAAGGATCTCCTGCCCGACGAAAACGCTGGCCGCCTGCCAGACCATCAGCCAGAACACAATCGGCCAGAGCTTCGTCTTTTTCTTTTTATTCAGAATAATAGAAGTCATCTCCTGGAAGTTCTCCTCCGACTGCATCCGGGTTCTGGTCTTTCAGCACACCAAGATAGCCGGAAAGCTTTTCTTTCATCTCATCTCCGGTAATGCAGACAATGTTGCATGCCGGGAGCGCTTTCTTTGCGACCGCTTCCGGGACGATATCATAATCTCCGATCAGCTTTGCCGCCTCATCGGTGTTTTCTGTTACGTAGGATACCGATGCCTGATATGCTTCCATGAATTTTGCGACTGCTTCCGGGTGCTCCTTTGCAAATGCGGTGCGCACAACGGTAACACCGGTTACCAGTGTACTCGTTGTTCCTTCGGACTCCTGGATTTTATTCCACTCCTCTGTCAGATCAAGCGCGGTGCGCAGAGTTTCTTTTTTTGCCTGTGCTGTTGTCACAAACGGCTGCGGCAGCATGGCGATTCCATCGGCATCTTCTGCAAGCGCTGCCACACACTCGGCGTGCTCGCTCTTCCATTCAATGGTTACGTCCTCGCCCGGTGTCAGGCCGTTCTTTTCGAGGATATAGTTCAGGGCATACTCCGGTGTTGCGCCTTTGCCGCTCGCATAAATGGTTTTGCCCTTCAGATCTGCAACCGACTGTACGGTATCGCCGTCCTCGACAATGTAGAGGACACCGAGGGTATTGACAGCAAGCACCTGCACGCCGCCGTTTGTCTTGTTGTAGAGTACGCTTGCAAGGTTTGCCGGAACTGCGGCGATATCCACCTCACCCTGTACCAGTTTTGCGCTGACCTCATCCGGGGCAGCGACGAGCTCGAATGTGTCGGCCGGTGATTCTGCGCTGTCGTTGTCGCTCATCATTTTTACCATTCCCATGGCGGTCGGTCCTTTTAATGCAAGTACATGAACCGGTGTCTCATCTTCTGTTTCTGATGACGCTGTGCTGCTTTCCGCCTTTGTACTCTTGGATTCCGTACTTACAGATTCCGTACTTTCCGTCTTTGCGCTTTCTGATACTGCACTTTCTGTTCCGGTGCTCTCCGTCTTTGTCTCTGTCTGACCGCATCCTGCAAACAGAAGTACCATTGCAAGAATGACCGCCGCAAAGCCCATGCTTCTTTTCTTTTTCACTTTTGTCTCCACCTTGTTGTTCTTTTTAGTCTACCAGTTTATCCAGCTCTTTTACATATTCCGTCTGGCTGGAAATCTTGTGTTTTGCCTGCGCCGCATATTTGTTGACTGCCGCCTGCGACTTCTTGATCGACTGCATTGTGCCGGCTCCCGCCACGCATCCGCCAGGACAGGCCATGCCTTCGAGAAGATAGCCGTTATACTTTCCGGCTTTTGCCATCGTCAGCAGTTTCCGGCATTCCTTTAAGCCTTCTGCATTTGCCATCTTGATCTCACGGTCCGGATATTTTTCACGGATCACATTCTCCACGGATTTTGCAACGCCGCCCGATACGGCAAAGTTACGTCCGTCCACGGATGCATCGCTGACTCCGTCCGGATCTTCCTCGAGTGCGCTCACATCTACCTGACGCGCATCGAAAATGCCCGACATCTCTTCAAACGTCAGAACGAAATCTACCTCGCTGCGGACAGACCGGCGCATAGCTTCCAGCTTTTTCGCCGCACACGGGCCGACAAAGACAACCTTCGCATTTGGATTGTGCTTTTTGATCAGACGTGCTGTCAGCGTCATCGGAGTCAGTGCCATCGAGATACAGTTTGCGTAGTCCGGAAACAGTTTTTTCGCCATCACAGACCACGCCGGACAGCAGGAAGTCGCCATAAACGGCAGTTTTTCCGGAACTTCGTTCACAAAGTCCTCCGCCTCCTGTGCCGCGCAGAGATCCGCGCCGATGGCAACTTCAAAGACATCCGCAAAGCCGAGCTTCTTCATCGCCGCACGCAGTTTTCCAGGCGTTACCTTTGGTCCGAACTGGCCGACAAATGCCGGTGCCAGAGCCGCATAAACGCGCTCTCCTGACTGGATCGCACGGATTACCTGGAAGATCTGGGATTTGTCCGAAATAGCGCCGAACGGGCAGTTGACGAGACACTGGCCGCAGGATACACATTTCTCGTAATCGATGTCCGCTTTTCCATTTTCATCCGATCCGATGGCATCCATACCGCAGGCTCTCGCACACGGGCGCTCCTGAACGATGATGGCCTGATATCCGCATACTTTGGCACACTGACCGCATTTGACGCATTTGTCCTGATCAATATAGGAACGTCCATTGGTGCGGTCCAGCGTAATCGCCTTTTTCGGACAGACTTCCACGCACGGATGCGCAAGACAGCCCTGACACCCCTCTGTGATCAGAACCCGTTTTTCATGACAGGCGTTGCATGCAAATTTGATGACATTGATCAGCGGCGGTGTATAATACGTCTCCGCCTGGTCTGCCAGTTTGATATTGTCCGAGATCGGGGCATGCTCTGCCGCGCTTCTGCACGGAAGGCCCATCGCAAGGCGAAGCCGCTCTCCTACAATCGCCCGCTCCAGAAATACATCGTTTCTAAAATTTCCGACCTCACCGGGAATAACACGGTAAGGAATTTCCTCGATCGTCTTTTCCACCGGGGAGTCCACATCATACGCCATTTTTGCAACTTCCGTAAAAATCGCATGACGGATTTCCTGAATTCTTGTTTCTACTCCTCTCATTCTTTCTTCCTCCTTCCGTATTTTCCTCCGCAATTGTTTTGTAAATCTTTCCGCTTCCTAACACTATACTTGATTTTAGAACCCTTGTCATCTTTTTCCGGTAATTTTGTTAAATTTTTTTCAATCTTTCCTGTTCCATGCAAAGAAAAAATCTGCCGCCTCTGCAATATTTCACAGAAGTGACAGATTCTCTATTCTTTACTGCTCCCAGAGATCCGGGGCAAGTTCATCTTTTTTCATGCGCTGCATCAGCTCATCTACGGCCGTCTTCGGGTTCTTGTTCTCGAAGAGAACCTGATTGACTGCCTGGATGATCGGCGTTTCGATTCCGAATTTTTTCGACAGGGTAAGTCCCGCCTTTGCGGAATAGACACCCTCGACAATCATCTGAACCTCATCCATCGCCTGCTGCATCGTTCTGCCCTGGCCGATGAGATATCCTGCTTTCCGGTTCCGGCTGTGTACGGAAGCACACGTTACAATCAGGTCGCCGATGCCGGAAAGGCCATAGAAGGTTTCCGCATGTGCGCCCATCGCCGTGCCGAGCCGTGCGATCTCCGCGATGCCGCGGGTAATGAGTGCCGCCTTTGTATTGTCGCCGTAGCCGAGGCCGTCCGCCGTTCCGGCTGCCAGAGCAATGACGTTTTTCAGGGCTCCGCCGAGTTCAATTCCCGTGATATCCGGGCTTGTATAGACGCGGAAGACCGGGCTCATGAACACGTTCTGTAC
>CAVBNJ010000187.1:0-5937 GCA_963596755.1 bacterium | reverse complement strand
GGCTTCGTACCTGCGGTGCGGCGGGCATAGAAAAAGAGGGCGAGAACTGTGAGCCCGGAATGAGTGCGGAGAAAAGGGATGATATCTGGTGCTCAACACCAGATATCAAAACGCACTGAGTCGGGAAATTATCAAAATTTCCTGACGAATTGCGTTGGTTCCCGTTTCTTCGTGCTCATTCCAGGCCACAGTTCCGCCCTCTTTTTCTCGCCCGTCACACGGCAGGCGCAAATTCCGGTGAGGTCGTCCGTTATCTCACAGCCCCAATCAGCGAATTAATGTCATCCACTTTGTGCCGTCTCATATATTCCTCAATACCTCGAACCGTCTCCACCGTCGCATACGGATTAAAGAAATTCGCCGTTCCAATCGAAACCGCCGTAGCCCCCGCCAGAATAAATTCCAGCGCATCCTCAGCAGACGCAATACCGCCCATACCAATAATCGGCACCTTCACCGCCTGCGCCACCTGATACACCATCCGTACCGCAATCGGTTTCACCGCCGGCCCAGACATACCGCCCGTCTTATTCGCAATCGCAAACTTCTGCCGTTCAATATCAATCTTCATTCCCGTCAGCGTATTAATGAGCGACAGCACATCCGCCCCGCCGGCTTCCGCAGCCCGCGCCATCTCCGTAATATCCGTCACATTCGGACTCAATTTCATAATAATCGGCTGCTTCGCATACTTCTTCACTTCTCTGGTAATCGCCTCAACCGCCTTCGGATCCTGTCCAAACGCAATTCCGCCCTCCTTCACATTCGGGCAGGAAATATTAATCTCCAAAAGATCCACCGGCTCCGAAGCCAGCCGCTCCACAACCTCACAGTAATCCTCCGTCGTCTTACCACAGACATTCACCACAATCTTCGTGTCAAACTGTTTCAAAAACGGAATATCCCTCTCACAGAACACATCAATCCCAGGATTCTGCAGCCCGATCGCATTCAGCATACCGCCGTAAACCTCCGCAATACGCGGCGTCGGATTCCCCGGCCACGGCACATTCGCCACGCCCTTCGTCACAACCGCACCAAGCTCCTTCAAATCCACAAACTCACTGTACTCCGCACCGGAGCCAAACGTACCAGAAGCCGTCATAACCGGATTTTTCAGTTCCACACCCGCCAGATTCACACTTGTCTTCATCGTTTTTATCCTCCTCGCGTCACTTACAGCTCAATTTCCGTGCTCAAAAATACCGGTCCGTCCTTGCAGATCCGCTTATTATGCACATGCGAATGACCGTCCACCTCCGTAGACTGGCAGACACACGCAAGACATGCGCCCACGCCGCACGCCATCTTCTCTTCCATCGAAATCCAGCACGGAATTCCCTTTTCCAGCCCGTATGCCTTAATCGCCCGCAGCATCGGAGCCGGACCACAGGCAAAAATCACGTCCGCTTCCAGATGATCCTCGCGCACCGCATCCATCACATTGCCCTTCACGCCGGCACTTCCGTCCTCCGTTGCAATATGAAGATCTCCAGCTGCTGCAAACTCCTCATTCAAAAACAGCTCATCGCGGTAACCACAGCAGATGATCGTATCCGTTCCCAGATCCTTCGCCGTCTGCAGCATCGGCGGAACACCAATGCCGCCGCCCATCAGCATCACACGTTTTCCCTTGCCTTCCTCAATCGGGAACCCATTTCCAAGCGGTCCTAAAACGTCGATTTCATCTCCCGCCTTCAGATGCGAAAACTCCTCCGTTCCGGCACCTGCCACACGGTATACAATCCGAAGCTTTCCGCCCTCGCGGTCGATCTCGCTAAGAGAAATCGGACGCGGCAGAAGACGGCTGCCGTCTTTCGAAAACAGAGAAATAAACTGGCCGGCCTTCGCCTCTTTCGCAATCACTTTCGTGGAAATCCACATGCTGTAAATCCCTTTTGCAATGCACTCCTGACTTACCACAGTACAGCATTCCTTAATTTTCATAGCTGAACTCTCCTTTTATTTTCCTGAATCGGCGAAAAGCCCAAAATATCCTCTGGAAGACATAATGTCCTCCTGCAGATTTTTGAGCTTTTCACCCTGTATTCTTACTTATTTAGCAGCAGCAAGCGCCCCGCTGATATCCTCAACCATATCTTTCACGGCAGCTCTCGAAGCATCCGCAAAATTCTCAACGCCAAACGCGGCATATTTCTCCTGTTTGTAAGCAGCGATAATACCTCTCGAGGAGTTTACGATTGCGCCAAGACCATCTTCATTGAAGAAGTGAACCAGATCTTTTCCTTTTCCTCCCTGTGCACCGTAGCCCGGTACCAGGATGTAAGATTTCGGCATCACCTTACGCAGCACTTTACCCATCTCCGGGTAAGTAGCGCCGACAACAGCACCCACATAGCTGTAATCATCGCCCATGTGCTCCTCTCCCCATGCGGCAACCTGCTCGCCGACCCACTCATACAGCGGACGGCCGTCGATGATGCGGTCCTGGAACTCGCCGCTGGACGGGTTCGAGGTTTTTACCAGAACGAAGATACCTTTCTTCTCCTCTTTGCAGACCTTGATAAACGGTTTCACACCGTCAGAACCAAGGTACGGATTGACTGTTGCAAAATCCTCATGGAATCCGGCGTAGGATTTGCTTCCCACCTGTACGTGGCCGAGATGACCAACCGCATAAGCTTCGGAAGTCGATCCGATATCGCCTCGTTTGATATCACCGATAACAACGAGACCTTTTTCCTGGCAGTAGGAAACGGTTTTCTCGTAAGCTGCCATTCCCGGAACGCCGAACTGCTCATACATGGCAACCTGCGGTTTTACAGCCGGGATCAGGTCGTATGTTGCGTCAACAATCGCTTTGTTGAACTGCCAGATGGCCTCTGCTGCTCCTTCCAGCGTCTCGCCGTACTCAGCGAATGCCTTTTTCTGTACGTGCTCCGGCACATAGTTCAGCATCGGGTCCAGACCTACAACGATCGGTGCATTTGTTTTTTTGATGTTTGCAATCAGTTTGTTAATCATCTGCTTACTCTCCCTCTTCTGTCATTTTTATCGAAAGCAGTTATTCTGCTTCGTATACAATTTTGCCGCCGCAGACGGTAGCCATGACTTTTCCTTTGACTTTCTTACCGCCGAACGGAGTGTTTTTGCCCTTGGAAACGAAATCCTTCGGGTCGATCACGTACTCTGCCTCCGGGTCGATGACAACCACGTCGGCGTCCATGCCAGGTGCAAGAGAGCCTTTTTTGTCCAGGTGCAGAATCTTCGCCGGATTGTAGCTCATCTTCTCCGCCATCTGCATCGGGGTGATAATCTCGGTGTCTACGAGTTCTGTAATTGTAAGCGCAACGCTCGTCTCAAGTCCGACGATACCGAACGGAGCTTTCTTGAAGGACTCCTGTTTTTCCGTCATCGCATGCGGTGCATGGTCGGTGCTGATGACATCGAAAACATCGTCTTTGAGTCCCTGGCGCAGTGCCTCGAGATCCTCTTTGGTACGGAGCGGCGGATTCATCTTATAATTGGTGTCGCCCTTTACGATGTCGTCGCTGCAGAGTGTAAAGTGATGCGGGCAGACCTCAGCGGAAATCGAAACACCGGCCTTTCTCGCCTCGCGCACCATGTCCACGCTCTCTTTCGTCGAGCAGTGGCACAGATGCAGATGTGCACCGGTCTCTGCGGCAAGCACGATATCTCTTGCTACGATCGTGTTCTCTACAGAATTGGTGATACCCGGCAGATGCCACTCTCTTGAGTTTGCATCCTCGTTCATACAGCCGCCGTTCACGAGGTTCTTGTCCTCGCAGTGTGCCAGCACCGGAATGTTTTTCGCTGCGGCAATCTCCATCGCTTCTTTATAGAGCAGTGCGTTCATAACGGATTTTCCGTCCTCGCTGATCGCCGGAACACCGGCTTTTACCATGCCCTCAATATCGGCGAGTTCTTCGCCTTTCTGTCCCATCGTGATGGCTCCTGCCTGCAGAACATTGATCGGGGAGAAACGGTCTGCTTTGATCGTTACGTAGTTGACGCGGTCCGGACTGTCGATGACCGGTTTGGTATTCGGCATCGCTACCAGCGTTGTCACGCCTCCCTTTGCGGCTGCTTTCGAACCGCTTTCAATATCTTCTTTATATGTCTGCCCCGGGTCGCGGAGATGTACATGCATATCAATGATGCCCGGCATTACATAGCAGCCTTTCGCATCTATTACCTGCGCATCTTTTACGCGGATTCCTTTTTCAACCCGTGTAATGACGCCGTTTTCGATCAGAACATCACTGATTTCGTCTTTTTGGGTGGCCGGGTCGATGACCTGTCCATTTTTGATTAAGATACTCATCTTACGTTCTCTGATCCTTTCTTTTTTTCTGACCGGATTACCGATCATTATTCCTTTCTATCATACACGAAATCTTTCCTGAAATAAAGAGTTTTTTCTTGACTTTTTCGATTTGCAAGCTTATAATAGTCTCAATCGAGAAGATGTTGAGATGTAATACGTGGTCACTAGCTATTAGAGATTATATTAGCATTCACCTTCAATATAATCTGTAATAGCTGGTGAATTTTTTTTCTAAAAGTTCACTCGCTTATGGGGGAACATATGCATTCCCACATCATGCTTATTTTTTAATTTTATGGAGGTAACTCACAATGAACAAGGGAACAGTGAAATGGTTTAACGCAGAGAAGGGCTATGGCTTCATCACAGGCGAAGACGGAAACGATGTATTCGTACATTTCTCCGCTATCCAGGGCGAAGGCTTCAAAACTCTTGACGAAGGTCAGGCAGTTACTTACGATCTTACCGAGGGTGCTCGCGGAATGCAGGCTTCCAACGTTGTTAAATGCTAATTAACCATAAGCGAAAGGCCGGGGGATGTATGTCCTCCGGTTTTTTTATGAATCTTTTATAGAAAAAGCGCTTATCACTCCGGGATTTTCCCGTCTGTGGTAAGCGCTTTTGCTTTAATCCATTTTCATTATTCCGCTGTACTTTCGCTGGTGGAATCTGCGGTGCTGTCACTTGCAGTGTCTGCTGTGCTGTCCGAAGATGTATCAGAAGCATCAGAGCTGTCGCTTGTGTCATCTGCACTGCTGTCGCTGGATGTGGTGGCATTGGTCAGATAGTTCTGAATATCCGTCACGTTCATCGTTGTGGTTTCCGTTGTGCGGTTTGCTTTTTTCTCTGCTACAGAGTTCTGGTAAACTGCCATGGAGAACCAGCCGATCAGTGCAACTAGGACAACGACGAAAGCAGTAACTTCCAGTCTTGTGATCCATCTTTCGCGTCTCATGATTTTCTCACGGTTCGCTTTTTCCTTTTTATAGCGGTCAACTTTTTCCTGACTCATGGTTCTACTTCTCCTTTATTCAAACATGTTAAAAATTATACTACAAATTCGAATAAAAAGAAAGAGAAAAGTTATAATGCGATGATAATTCCGCCGTCATTTGCATACATACTGCTGACGCCCTGCGTATCGAGCACGAAGACATCCTGAACCGCGAGACGGGAAAGAAGGGCTTCTTTTACCATCTCGGCGCGCTCCGGGCAGTTGCAGTGGGAAACGGCGAGGGTTTTTGTCTCTACATGCTGTGCATCGTTGACAACGGCATCGACCATTTTCATCAGCGCTTTGTTGATGCCGCGCGCCTGGTCGAGCTGTACAATATCGCCCTCCGGCGTGGAGCCCATGACCGGTTTGATTTTAAGAGCCGATGCAACGAATGCTTTTGCTTTCGAAAGACGGCCGTTCTTACGCAGTGTTTCGAGATTTTCCAGTACGAAGTAGGTGTGCTGTGTGCTGATGTAAAGCTCGACGGTCTCTACTACACGCTCAAAGCTCATGCCGGCCTCCTCGCACTCAACGATTTTTTTCACGATCAGCGTTTCGCCGATGGATGCGCTCTTCGAATTGAAAACGTGGATCTTCAGGTTTTCATTCTCCTCCTGCGCCAGGTTTGCAC
>CAVBNJ010000186.1:0-5957 GCA_963596755.1 bacterium | reverse complement strand
TCCTTGCGGTTTTCGATTTTTTCCGTGTGAACTTGATCGCATTATACCCTATTTTAATACAATTTGCAAATACCGACTGAAAATATTAAGAATTTATGTATTTCTTCCCTCTTCGCTTTATGCTATAATAATAAAAGTGTGTCTCATACGTTTTACAGAGCGATCCGCTGACCGGACAGCCTGCAGGCTGTACCCGTCGGATCAGAAGGAGTGATTTATGTATAGAAAGAATTCTGCAGCCCGCACATTTTTATGCCTGCTGCTTGCGTTTGTTTTTGCCGCAGCCTGCCTGCCGCAGACGATTTTTGCTGCCACCGATAAAAAGACCGTCACCACCTGGCCCGAAGGGCCGGAAAACAATTCTGGGGCTGTCTGTTTGCTCGATGCCGATACCGGCGCCATTTTATACGATAAAAACATGGACGAGCAGCGCTACCCTGCCAGCATCACCAAGATTCTGACGGCTCTTCTGATCATCGAAAACAAGGAGATGACCGATACTGTTACGTTCGGTGAGCAGGCAGTAAGTGAGTCCATTCCTGGAAATGCCCGCATCAATGTTCAGCTCGGCGAGACGATCACAGTGGAAGATGCGCTTCATGCGATTCTTCTTGCCTCTGCAAATGAGGTCTGCACACAGCTTGCCATCGATATTGCCGGAAGCGTGGAAGCATTCGCTGATATGATGAATGAACGCGCCGCTGCCCTTGGCTGTACCAATACCCATTTTGTCAATGCAAACGGTCTGCCGGATCCGAACCACTACACCAGCGCTCATGACATGGCGCTCATTATGCAGGAGTGCATCAAAAACGAAACCTTCTGCCGCATCGAGTCCGACCTGACTTATACGATTCAGCCGACCAATATGACGTCGACACCGCGTGATCTTCAGAACCACCACGCGATGCTGTTCCAGGACGGCCAGTGGGGATACAAAGGTGCTTTCGCCGGAAAGACCGGCTATACCGATGAAGCCCACAATACGCTCGTTACTGCCGCAAAACGGAACAATATGACGCTGATCTGCGTTGTTTTAACCTGCGATAACCTCGATTACATCAACGATACCCGTACCGTACTGGATTTCGGTTATGACAATTTTACACACTATACCCTGAAGAGCACAAAGAAGGAAGGTCTTTCCGGTGTTGTGACACTTCCAAAGGATGCAAAAATCAAAACTGCAACCTACACCGATCCGGACGGCGCTTCCGTCGAGGAGCCGTACACCCGCCAGTATTTTTTCGATGATCACTTCATCGGAACGGCCGAGGTTTCCGCTCCGGGTACGGTTTCCGACAGTTCTTCCGTTTCTGCTTCCTCCGATTCGTCGGAAGATACCCGCAGTGCAGGTATTCCAACCCCGGAAGAAACCACGAAAACTTCTTCCCTCTCCACACCGCTCTACATCCTGATCGGCTTAAACGGTGCTGCTTTTCTGATTCTGATCATTGTCATCATCAACAATGCGAGAAAGAAACGGAGACGCAGAAACAGACGCCGCAATAACCGAAACAGACGGCGCTGATATCTGAATTTCACAGACATAAAAAAAGAAAGGAGCTTCTTTTGGCCCCTTTCTTTTTTCTTGCTCATTTACGCGGGCAACGAGCCAAAGTCCGTGCCTGCACGAGACCTTGGCGACTGCCGCGATAACTTGAGAAACTCGCGGAGCGTGTTTCTCATAGTTTTCCCAGATACTGTTTCAGAATCTGAGGTTCTATCTTTTTCCAGTCTCTTTCGTTTACGGTCTCTTCGGCTCCCGCATCCAGCTTTTTCCGCAGTTCTGCATCTGTCAGAATGCGTTCGATTGCCGCTTTTGCCTCCGCAAGGTTTCCCTGCTGATACAGGATACAGTTTTCTCCGTCTTTCAGGTATTCCAGATTTCCGCCGTTCGGCACCGCGACAACGTAGCCGCCGGACGCCATCATTTCAAGCGGCGGATACGAGAAGCTCTCCAGAAGGCTCGTCTTCAGCAGGATATCGCACGATGCATAAATTTCCGGTGTCTTCTCATACGGAACCCGGTGCAAAAAGCGTTCTACGCGGTACCAGGATTTTGGATTTCCGTTGTAGGACATGTACCAGATCTCAAACTTTTCCGGATCCAGCTGTTCCACGATACGGAAGCTCTCATCCACGTTTTTGTGTTCCGCACTGCAGTCTCCTTCGATCAGAATACGGATTTTTCCCTGCAGGTTCCGCTCCCGTTTCGGATAGAAGGACGGATCGATACCGTTTGAAAGATACGCTGACTCAGTATGATATTCCTCCTGCAGCCAGTTCTGACACCATCTGGAAATCGTCACATACTGCATCTGATTCCGCATCCGATACGTTGCAGATGCCCCAATGCGGTACGGGCTTCCCGGCGGATAGAATCCGACTTCAAAATTCTGCACCAGATACATTTTCTTTTTGATCTTACCGGACTGCGCCACGAAATCAGCGGTATTCCACATCGTCGCCGCCGCAAGATCCAACGTTCCCTGCAGTTTTTCTCTCTCCGCAGACAGCACCGGAAAATGAAACTCTCCCTCGTGGTACCACTCCTCGTCCCCTTCCAGGGTAAAGAGACTGACCTGCGCCCCTGCTTTTACCAGCATTTCCGCATGAAGAAGCGCCACGCGGATACCTCCGCTGATCTCCATCGCCGGCAGCACAAAGGCACAGCGCGGATTCCAATGGCGTTCTACCCACTCGCAAAGTCCTGACGCATGAAAAATCGTAACGCATTCGCGGCTGCATCGGTCGTATGCGCGCGTCGCAATCGTTTTCCGCGCCTGTTCATCATCGATCAGCCACTGCAGTTTTTCCAGCCACTCCGCTTCGTCCCGGCAGAGAACGCCGTCCTCTCCGTCTTTTACCATCTCCGCAAAAGCACCAAGATCACTTGCCGCCGTCACGGTCTGCACCAGAGCCGCCTCCACCCATTTATTCTCCGATTTGGCACGGTTGAAAATCGTATCGGTGAGCGGCGCCAGGTTGATATCCACCGACGCAATGCGCTCCGGCAGTTTTCGATAATCGAGAAAGCCTTCCGTCTGAATCTGAGACGCAAACGGTTTCAGCTCCTCCGGAAGTTCCAAGATTCCCACGATGAGGAGTTCCAGATTGGGATTCCGGCCAAGCAGTTCTTTCAGCACCGGAACGATCATCTCCATATCGTCCAGATGTGTCGCACTGCCGCTGAAATAGCCGAGGCGGACTTTTTTTGTCCCACTGGCAGCTTCCTGCTTTTCTTTCAAGGCCGCTTCCGACAACTGCAGCATCTCATCCGATGCACAGTTTCGATTGATCCGCACTTCCGGCACATACTGCTTCAGTTCCTCTGCAAGAGCCGCCGTCGTCGTGATCGCCGCATCGCATAAGGAAAGCAGTTCTCCCATATTACGGACATTCTGATCGTACGCCTGCCGCTCTTCCGGCTGCATCCGGTCGAGAAACGGGATCTGGTCTGTGTATTTTGTATCGATCACAAGATCATCCACATCGTACCACAGCGGCTTGTTCATCTGCTTTGCCGTCGCAACAAACTCCCGCAGGGTATCCGTCATCGGGCAGCGGAAAATCACAAATGCACCGTAGCAGCGCACCATCCAGGGCTTCAGCTCCTGAAAATAGACAGTGTCGCACGTATAACCGCAGGATGCAAGCTGTTCCATCTGATGCTCCACCCGGTACCGGTGCGGATGCGGCAGATGCTCATCACAGCCGCTGATAAAGAGAAGATCCCGGTAGACCCGGGATTTTTCTCTCTGAAACTCTTTTTCTTTTTTTGCCCGCGCAAGGTATCCTTTCGTCCGCCCCGCAAGGCCGCCAATTCCTTCTTCTGCAACAGCTTTTTTCAATTTCGCTGTCAGCACTGAAATTTTTTCCAAACGTTTCACCGCTTTCTTTTTCTGATCCGTTTACCGCAGTCCGTAGTAGTTCTGCAGATACATCGGGTAGATAATTCTCGCCCAGGTGAACGCCGCAAGCGCTGCCGCCGCCACACAGACCAGAATGCAGAACAGTTTCTCATATTTCTGCAGTTTTTTCTCCCGTTTGATAAATGCCTGCACACCCTTCGTCACGAAATACATCAGAGGGAGCAGCATCGGCATGCTGTATCGTCCCTGCGGCTGAAAATCAGAACTGTAGGAATAATATGCATTCAGATAGTTCGGGATCAGCAGGGCAAACACATTTGCCCAGGTAAACCATCCCAGTCTGCTCCATTTTCTCTTTGTTTTCCCGGTAAGCGCCGTCTGCGCAGTGTCTGCATTCCAGAAGAAAAAGTCTCTCTGGCAGCAGTTCCGCATCAGAATAAGGCCGATGCCAAGACAGCAGAGATATGGAACAATAATCATCGTAGAAAGATAAATCTTATTATAACCAAAGGCACCGACAAAACTGTACAGCACCGTCACGAGCCAGTCATGTTCCAGATAGATCGGCTTGTAGAAGATCATATACAGCATGGACTCGCCTTTTTTCTGGAAAGTCTTGCTGTTCGACGGCTTGTACTGATATCTTGCATACAGTTCCGCACTCGCACTCGATGCCTGGCGTCCCAGAAAATCTCCATCATAGAGAATGGCATTTCGAACAAACCACCACAGAGCGATTGCAGCGACGATCACAAGGATAAACAGGCCTTTTTTGATCATCTCTTTCCACCGTTCTTTCGGTGTCTTCTCCTGATCCGTCAGCATCGTTCCTACAAAGTAGAAAAACGTCATCAGAATAAATCCGTACGCATTGTAATACGACAGGAAACAGAGTCCCATTCCGACTGCCGACACCGCACACGTTGTCCATCTCCATCCCTCTTTGTATGCCTTCACCCAGGAATAAAAGATAATGGCCGTCGAGCACATGGCGAGTGCGTCACAGTTGACGTAGGAATACAGAATCACATTTCCCGGCAGGAAAACGACGAGTGTCGTAAACATCCACGCATACCGCCTTGGGAACAGCAGTTTCGCTGTCTTCAGCACAATCCACGCCATCAGCGTTCCAAGCAGTACATTGACAAAACGGGCGGAAAGCAGAAGCATCCACTCATCCGTGGAAAACAGGCTCATGCCTTTCATCAGAACGGCGGATGCCATGTACGAGAGGATCGGGCTGAACGCATACGATGTTCCCCAGTCCTCATTCCGGATCAGCGGATCGTCGCCGCGCGGAAGGCTTCCGTGTTCATAGATGAACTGTGCAATCTGATACCGCATCGATTCATCCGAAGAAAAATTGTATCGCTGCGTACAGGACCACAAAAAGTAAAACAGAAATACGCCGAAGACAAACAGAATCTCCAACTGGCGCTCTCTGTCCACCTTCTTACTGGAGTTTCTTTTCATCTTCCTCAATTCCTTTTAACATGCTTGCGTAAACTTTCTCTGCTTCTTTGTACCAGGAGGTTCCTTTTACGAAATCCATGCCTTTTTTGCGGATTTCTGCCAGTTCATCCGGGTGATTGAAGTAATATTCCATCTTGTCTGCGATCTGGATCGGATCGTAGTCAACCAGAATCGAGTTCTCCTCATTGACCATCCAGCTGCTGTTTGCACCCTTGGAGCATACAGCAACGGAGTTGCATGCCATAACCTCGAACGGTACGAGGGAAAGGTTCGTATTGGAAATAACGAGGCACATATCACAGATTGCATAGGAATCTGCCAGTACCTGCGGTGTTACGATACCTAAGTTTCTGTGTTTGAAAGGAATCTCATATCCGCTGACATCCCATCCGGCGAAGATAACCTCGATCTCCGGCATTCTGCGGCACAGCTCGTTGAGTGCCAGCATACCGAGCTCGAAATCACGTCTCGGGGTAACCGGGCGCGCATAGAAGAAGACTCTTTTTTCGTTGTCCGGTTTTTCTTTCGGCTGATATACTTTGTCATCGTAAGAGAAATGGAAGCTGTCTGCCTGCATGCCGTATTCATTTCTCATGATGTCTCTTAACC
>CAVBNJ010000185.1:0-5963 GCA_963596755.1 bacterium | reverse complement strand
TCTTCATGATGGCTGACTCCGGAGCCCGTGGTTCCGATAAGCAGATCAAACAGCTGGCCGGTATGCGAGGACTGATGGCCGATACAACCGGACACACCATCGAGCTGCCGATCAAGTCAAACTTCCGTGAAGGTCTTCAGGTACTGGAATACTTCATGTCTGCGCATGGAGCACGAAAAGGTATGTCCGATACCGCGCTTCGTACCGCCGACTCTGGTTACCTGACCCGTCGTCTGGTAGACGTTTCTCAGGATCTGATCATCCGTGAAATCGACTGCGCCGAGGGCAAGGATGAAATTCCGGGCATGTGGGTAAGCGAGTTCACAGACGGAAAAGAGCAGATCGAGAGCCTGCAGGATCGTATCACAGGACGTTTCTCCTGCGAGACCATCAAAGACAAAGACGGCAACGTTATTGTGAAAGCAAACCATATGATCACCCCGAAACGTGCTGCCCGCATTATCAAAGACGGCATCAACGAGCTCGGTGAGCATTATACAAAAGTAAAAATCCGTACCATTCTTACCTGCCGTTCCGGAAACGGAATCTGCGCAAAATGCTATGGTGCCAACATGGCAACCGGCGAGGCAGTACAGGTTGGTGAGTCTGTCGGAATCATCGCAGCACAGTCTATCGGTGAGCCTGGTACACAGCTGACCATGCGTACCTTCCATACCGGTGGTGTTGCCGGCGGAGATATCACACAGGGTCTTCCTCGTGTCGAGGAGCTTTTCGAGGCAAGAAAGCCGAAAGGACTTGCCATCATCACCGAGATCCCTGGTGTTGCACAGATCAAAGACACCAAGAAAAAACGCGAAATCGTGGTTACCAATCCGGAAGACGGCGTATCCAAGACATACCTGATCCCTTACGGATCCCGTATCAAGATCGCTGACGGAACTGTTCTGGAAGCCGGAGACGAGCTGACCGAAGGTTCTGTAAACCCGCACGATATCCTGAAGATCAAAGGCGTACGTGCCGTTCAGGATTACATGCTCCGCGAGGTACAGCGAGTTTACCGTCTGCAGGGTGTAGAAATCAACGATAAGCATATCGAGGTTATCGTTCGCCAGATGCTGAAGAAGATCCGCATCGAGGAAAACGGAGATACCGAATTCCTTCCGGGCGACATGGTAGATTTCCTGGAGTACGACGAGACCAACAAAGCTCTGATTGCAGAAGGCAAAGAGCCGGCAGAAGGAAAACAGGTACTGCTTGGTATCACCAAAGCATCCCTGGCATCCGATTCCTTCCTGTCAGCAGCATCCTTCCAGGAGACCACCAAGGTTCTGACCGATGCCGCTATCAAGGGTAAGGTTGACCACCTCGTGGGCTTAAAAGAGAACGTTATCATCGGTAAACCGATCCCGGCTGGTACTGGTATGAAGTGCTACAGCAACATTCATCTGAATACCGACAGCATGATCGAGGAAGAAGAGGATGATCTGATCCTGACCGAAGATCTCGAGGACGACGCTCCGGCAGCTCCAACAGCTGAGGCTCCGGTTGAAGAGCCGGCAGCAGAAGAGGAAGAGCCAATGCTCGACTTCGACTTTGAGGAACTGATTCCGTCGAAAGACGATACCGAAGAGTAATCTTTGAGGTTAAAAAATAAATAAGTAATTTTGAGAAAGCAGAGAATTTCCGGTTCGCCGGGGTCTCTGCTTTCGTTTTCTGCTTTTTTGGGGGAAACCATTACGGGAAAATAAAAACTGTACAAAATCGAAGAAGTTGTTATAATAAAAGACAAAAAAGCAACCAAATGATTGACAGAAGAGAAAGGGGGAAGAGACGGTATGACGACGGAAGAGCTGGTGAAGAAAGTTTGCAAGGAGAAAGGGATCAGCGTTGCCCGTCTGGCGGCGGAGCTGGGGCAGTCGCGGCAGAATTTCTGCAAAAAGCTGCAGCGCGATACTCTTACCGTGGAAGAATGGGAGCGGGCCGCACAGATCCTCGGCGTAACGTTTGATCAGGCATTCGTCCTGCCGGACGGCACGAGAATGGGACTCACACAGCAGGAGGAAAAGCGCACGGTGCTGCCGCTGATGGGAAGTGCCTTCACTCCGGGAAAAGCAGAAGAAACCGTGGAGAGCTTCCGCGATCCGGGACTTCGGGAGATTGCGCGCGGCGAGCTGTACTTTTTCTCGGCGCAGGCGGAAAACTGTGCGAAAACCGTGGAAAAATATCTGACAAGTGACGATCTGACGCTGCGGCTGTCTGCCGACATGCTGTATACGTTTGCCAATTTTACGCTGGGAAATGCAAAAAAGGCGCAGAGAGCGAGGGAAGATGTGTACCGGTGTCTGCAGAAAGAGCTGGAAACAGAAGAATCACAGGAGCGGACGGCGTACTGCCTGTTTGCGTGCTATGTGACGAGCGTGCTGATTCACATTCCGCCGAAAGAAGGGCTGCCGCCGCTGGAACAGTATCTCGTCCAGCTTCCGATCGGACAGCGGCTGTTTGCCGTGAGTACGCTGGGGCATGCCGCTTATCTGAAAGGGGAGTATGCGAGAGCGCAGGGCATGGTACAGATGGCAATGGCCATGACGGAAAAAACGTATCCGATTCCGATGATCTATCTGAACTGCGTCGCGGCGATGTGCCAGATCAACCAGAAGGATCAGGAGGGGGCTACGCGGTCGGTGCTGCATGCCTGGGAGATGGCGGGGGAAGATAAATTCCTGGAGCCGTTTATTGAATACCACGGACTCCTGCAGGGCGTGCTGGAGTCGTGCATCCGCAAGCAGGAGCCGGAGGTCTACAAAAAGCTGGTGGACGGTGTCATTGCTTTCAGCCGCGGTTGGATGAAAATCCACAATCCGCAGATGCAGAAAGCCGTGACCGATCTTCTGACACCGATGGAATTTTCCATTGCGATGCTCGCCTGCCGCGACTGGACGAATCAGGAGATCGGGGAGTATCTGGGGCTTTCGGTGAATACGGTGAAGCATTATGTGTCTGGGATTCTGGAGAAGCTCAATATTGACAAAAGAGAAAAAATAAAAGAATTTGTAAACCAATAAGAAGAAAAGTGTCTGTTTTGAAGTGAAAAACAGGCACTTTTTTTGCGTCAAACGGGCATGTTCTGAATATTCTGTATTTGGTAAAATAAGTTAGAAAAAGTTATAAGAACGTGAAGGAAAGATGGAAAAGATAAATGAAGGAGGGACCAGACGAATGAAGGACAGAAAAGAGAAAAACAACAGCCAGGGCGTGACGCTCTCCAGAAAGACATTGATCGCTGCAGTCGCAGTCGTCCTGCTTCTGATTGCAGGCGGCGTCGCAGTCGGAATCAACTGGAACCGCTGGTTTGGCAGCGAAGCACCGAAAACAGAAGCGCAGAACGAGGTATTCCAGCCGGACCTTGATCCGAACGCAGAGAGCTGGATAGGTGAGAAGATCCCAGACAAGAGCGGCGAGGAAGCCGTCGGAATCAAAATCCCGGGCTATCCGTCCATCACGATCCCGGCCGATCAGCAGGAAGTCGCAGTATCCCTTCTGAATCCGGAAGGCAATCCGTGTTACTTTACCTTTGAACTGGTTTTAAAAGATACGAATGAAACTTTGTATACATCAAAACTGGTAGCCCCGGGGCAGGCAATTTCCAACATCACCTTATCCAAAAGCCTGCCCGCCGGAGAATACCCCGCAACCCTGCGCATCACCACAACCTCTCTGGAAGACGGCAGCGCCATGAATGGCGCAAACGTAGAGACCGTGCTGATGGTGCAATAGAAAAGGAGGTGCAGAAGCGGTGAAAAGACGAAAATGGATATCGCTGCTCCTTAGCGGAACACTGATTCTGGCTACGCTGCCGACAACAGCACTGGCGGAAGGGACAGAAACGGAAGCGGACGCGGGGGTGCAGGTGGAGAGCGTGAGTGAAGAAATGCCGGTGGAAGAGGAGACAGAAGAAGTTGTTGTTGAGGAAACACTGGAAGAAAACGAGGAGGAGATGCCCGAGGAAACTCCAGCGGAAACTCCGGCAGAAGCCCCGGAAGCAAATCCAGAACCGGACAGCGAAGAGACACCGGAGGAAATCGTTGAGATAAAAGAAGAGGAGACGGTCGAGGAAGTTCCAGAAGAGGAAATCCCAGAGGAGAACCCAGAGAACACAACCGAAGAAGTCCCGGCTGAAACGGAACAGGAAAGCATTTCGGACGAAGAAGAAAATCCAAATCCGGAGGAAACCGCAGCAGCACTGGCTGCTGATAACAAACCAACCACACTGGAATCCCCGGGAATCGCAGTGCAGGCAGGAACTTCAGTTTCCTATTATGATGAAAACGGTGCAGAACATACAGCGGTGTGCAATGACGTTATTACACAGGAAAATATCGGCAGCTATGGAACATTGACAACCGGCTGGTACGCAGTAGAAGGAACCGTGACCGGAAATACCCGTATTGAAATCGAGGGGACCATAAATCTGATTCTGAAAGATGACTGCTCATTTACTGTAAATGGTGGAATTGAGGTTAATGAGGGGAATGCATTGACGATATGGGGACAGCAGAAAGGAAATGGTGGACTGAACGTTCCGCATGCTTCACAATATTGTGCGGGAATTGGTGGTGGAGACAACAAAGCTGGAGGAACTATTACAATTAATAATGGTAAAATTCAAATTTACACTCGAACGTATGGTGGAGCGGGAATTGGTGGTGGATATAATGGAGCCGGAGGAACTATTACTATTAATAATGGTGAAATTTACAGTGAAGCGCATGGCGGAGCCGGAATTGGTGGTGGATGTGATGGAGCCGGAGGAACTATTACTATTAATGGAGGTATCGTTCACGGCGAAGGATACGGCGGAGCCGGAATCGGAGGAGGAATTAGCAGTTTTGGAGACAAGATTTTTATTCATGGCGGTGAGATCCACGCGACAGGAAAGAGCGAACAGAACGGAAATGTATCTGGAAGCGGAGCCGGAATCGGAGGAGGACAAGGTGGAGCTGGTGGACAAATTACGATTACAGGCGGCAGAATTAAAGCAAAGGGCGAAACATTTGCAGCCGGAATAGGTGGAGGAACGAGTGGAAGTGGTGGAATGATTAAGATTACAGGAGGAGAGATTGAGGCGAAAGGTGGGGCGGATGCAGCCGGAATAGGTGGGGGAGTATATGGAAGCGGCGACAACATTCAAATTCAAGGCGGTATCGTATATTCCTCGATAAGTGATAATGGAGACGTGGATAAGGAGTTTGCAATTGGCGCAGGTTGCCTCGGGTTCGATGGCAGTCTTAGTATTAAGGATAGTGTTGTTATTACAAGTGGTAAAATCGACGAGTCCAACAAGGCTGCCTGGAGCGGCATAATCTTTGAAAATTCTAAAACAGACGGAATCATATACGGAAATCCCACATTGTCATTACCACAGGAATTTACCCTTGAAGCCAAGCAGAATCTTCTGATCCCAGAGAACACTTCACTGCAAGGCACAGCCAATCTCACAAATGACGGCAACATTTATGTCAGTGGTACCCTTGCAGAATCTGTGAGCGGAAGTGGAAAGATGCATTATGCGCTTACGGTTACCGGCGGTACAGCCGAAGGTGATGTCAGTACATATAAGGATCAACTTTATGGTAAGGCAGGCGGTTCGGTCACATTAAATGCGACAAATGTTCCCGCAGGACAGGTCGTAGGAAGCTGGACATGTTCGGACGATACAGTAACGGTTACCAATAGCACCTTTACCATGCCCGCGAAGGCATTAACGTTCACACCAAATTACCTTCCGGCAGTCACCTATTGGGACCCAGTTAATCAAAAAAATGAAACAGCAGGCTGCAACGCAATCCTGAAAGCAGACAATATCTCCCAATACACGACACTGCCAACCGGCTGGTACGCAGTAGAAGGAACCGTGACCGGAGATACCCGCATCAAAGTCCAGGGGACTGTAAATCTGATTCTGGAAGATGGATGTTCCTTTACCGTAAATGGTGGCATCGAGG
>CAVBNJ010000184.1:0-5965 GCA_963596755.1 bacterium | reverse complement strand
ATCATCAACACCGTCACCATGACAGTTCTTTCCCTTCTGCTCGCTGCACCGCTCGGCATTTTTTCTGCAATCTATCTTGTTGAGTATGCGAACAAACGCGGAACCCTGGTCGGCCTGATCCGGATTACCGCAGAGACACTTTCCGGCATTCCGTCGATCGTTTACGGTCTGTTCGGTATGCTGTTCTTTACAAAAACCCTGAAAATGGGTTACTCGATGGCATCCGGTGCCTGTACCCTTGCCATCATGATTCTTCCGCTGATCATGCGTACCGCAGAGGAGGCATTAAAATCCGTTCCGGATTCCTACCGCGAGGCAAGTTTCGGACTGGGAGCAGGAAAGCTGCGTACCATTTTTAAAATCGTTCTTCCGTCCGCCGTACCGGGTATCCTCTCCGGTGTCATTCTGGCAACCGGCCGTGTCGTAGGAGAGACCGCAGCGCTGCTGTTTACCGCAGGAACCATCGCCAAAGTGGCAGGTCTGATGGATTCCGGAAGAACCCTGGCCGTTCATATGTATGCGCTGTCAAGCGAAGGTCTTTACATGAACCAGATGTACGCAACGGGCGTTGTCCTGATGCTGATCGTTCTTCTGATCAACGGCTGTTCCGGTCTGATCGCGAAGAAAATTGCGAAGAAGTAAGAGAAAGAGAGAAAAAACATGAGCAAAATCGACGTTTCCAATATGGATCTCTACTATGGAGATTTCCACGCGTTAAAAAATATCAATCTGAACATCGACGCCAACGAAGTTACTGCTTTTATCGGCCCGTCCGGCTGCGGTAAATCGACCCTGTTAAAATCCATCAACCGTATGAATGACCTTGTCCCGGGCTGCCGGATCACCGGAGAGCTGCTGCTGGACGGCGAAAATATCTACGGCGGAAAGATGGATGTCAACTGGCTTCGGAAGCGCGTCGGCATGGTGTTCCAGAAACCGAATCCATTCCCGATGAGCATTTACGACAACATCGCCTATGGACCGAGAACGCACGGTGTCCGTTCCAAAGCAAAGCTGGATGATATTGTAGAGCAGTCCCTTCGCCAGGCAGCGATCTGGGATGAAGTAAAGGACCGTTTAAAGAAGAGTGCACTTGGCATGTCCGGCGGCCAGCAGCAGCGTCTCTGCATCGCACGTGCGCTTGCCGTACAGCCGGAAGTCCTTCTGATGGATGAGCCGACATCGGCGCTGGACCCGATCTCCACCTCGAAAATTGAGGATCTTGCGGTAGAACTGAAAAAAGATTATACTATTGTCATGGTAACCCACAATATGCAGCAGGCAGCCAGAATTTCCGACAAAACCGCATTTTTCCTGTTGGGCGAGGTGATAGAGTACGGAGAGACGGAGCAGATCTTCTCCATGCCGAAGGATAAACGGACAGAGGATTATATTACAGGGAGGTTTGGCTGATATGCGAGAGAAATTTGAGCAGCAGATGGAAGTTCTGCATACGGAGCTGATCGAGCTCGGCGCGCTCTGCGAACAGGCGATCGCGCGGACTTACGAGGTTCTGCTGGAGGGAAACCAGAGAGCAGCAGAAGAGATTATCAAAAAAGACCAGATTGTAGATGCGAAAGAACGGGAGATCGAGGATCTCTGCTTCCGCATCATTTTGCAGCAGCAGCCGGTAGCACGCGACCTGCGCCAGGTATCGGCAGCGCTGAAGATGATTACCGACATGGAACGGATCGGAGACCAGGCGGCGGATATTGCGGACATTGTAAAGTCCACGAGCCTTGGCGTGCCGGACGCGAGCATCCGTCTGAAAGACATGGCAAAAGAGACGGCGGCGATGGTGACGAAATGCATCGATGCGTATGTAAAGCAGGATCTGCAGCTTGCGCGGGATGTCATTGAGTCAGACGACATCGTGGACGATCTGTTTGATGAAGTCAAAGAGGAGCTTCTGGAGGGCATGCGCAAGGGAATCACAACGGATGCACAGTCTCTGGACTATCTGATGATCGCAAAATATTATGAAAGAATTGGTGACCATGCAACGAACATTGCGGAATGGGTGGTATTTTCTATCAATGGTCATCATAAAGGGGAATAACAGATGATTTACTGCGTGGAAGATGAGAGAAATATACGGGAACTGATCGTGTATACACTGGAATCGAGTGGTTTTACCGCAAGAGGACTGGAAAGCGGAAAGGAGCTGAACACTGCCATTGCAGAGCAGCTGCCGGATCTGATTCTTCTCGATATCATGCTTCCGGGAGAGGACGGGCTGGAGATTCTTTCACGCCTGAAGGCATCGGAAGTGACGAAAGAGATCCCGGTTATCATGGTGACGGCAAAGGGCGCGGAGTACGACAAGGTCATGGGTCTCGACTACGGCGCGGATGATTATATCACGAAGCCGTTCGGCATGATGGAGTTTATCGCCAGAGTGCGTGCGGTGCTGCGCCGGGCAGGAAAAGAAGAGAAAGAGAACGATGTGCTCGAGGCAGGAGATCTGAAAATCCAGGTGAAACAGCACCAGGTTCTGGCAAAAGGGGAAAAGGTTACGCTGACCTTAAAAGAGTTTGAACTGTTGAAGTTCCTGATGGAAAACAAAGGAATAGTCCTTACAAGAGACCGGCTTCTCGGCCATGTCTGGGGATACGATTTTGATGGAGAGACGCGTACGGTCGACGTTCATGTGCGTACGCTCCGTCAGAAACTGGGAGACTGCGGGGAACTGATCGAGACGGTCCGCGGTGTAGGATACCGGATAGGAGGCTGAGAAAGAAGATGCGCAAAAAAGTCTTTCATCACGCAGGAGCGCTGATTATTGTTGCGATTATCCTGACCTTTCTTACGATGAGCTGGGCGATGTACAACAATACGGCGGATCAGCTTCGCGTTTCGGTAAGAAATGAATGTGAGTATTATAAATATTTTCTGGACAAGATGGGGGATGAATCTCTGGATAAACCGGCTGGAAAAATTACGGCAAGCCGTGTCACGCTGATTGATACGGACGGAACGGTTCTGTTTGATTCGATCGAGGATGCTTCCCAGATGGAAAATCACGCAGAGCGGCCGGAAGTGATTCAGGCGGAAAAAACCGGTGAGAGCAATGTTTCCCGCTATTCGGAAACGTTAAGCACGAAGACGTATTATACGGCACTTCGTCTGGAAAACGGAAAGGTGATCCGTGTTTCGATCACGACGGACAGCGTTTTCGGCGTGATGCTGCGAAACGTATGGCTGGTAATTCTTCTGATCGCGGCCGTGCTGATTGTGGAGCTGATCCTGGTGAGCCACATGACGAAGAAGCTGGTGCAGCCGATCAACGAGATCGACCTCAGCCATCCGCTGGACAACAAGGCGTATGAGGAGTTAAGTCCGCTGCTTGGCAGAATCCATCAGCAGCAGAAACAGATCCGGGAGCAGATGGAGGAACTCCGTCACAACCAGGAGGAGTATCTGGCGATTACGGAGTACATGAAGGACGGTCTGATTGTGACAAACCAGTCGGTGGTTCTTTCCATGAACCGGTCGGCGCAGGAACTGTTCGATGTGACGGCGGAGGAGTGCATCAACCACAATATTGTGACGGTCAGCCGGAACGAGAAGCTGAAAGAAGCGCTCGACCAGGCGCTGGAGGGCAATTCCGAAGAGAAGATGCTGGAACTGAACGGCAGAGTATATCAGATTCTGGCAAATCCGGTGCGCGTGGACGATGTGGTTTCCGGTGCGGTGATTCTGATTCTCGATGTGACGGAGAAGCAGAAGGCCGAGGTGATGCGCCGCGAGTTTTCGGCGAATGTATCGCATGAGCTGAAGACACCGCTGATGTCGATTTCGGGGTATGCGGAGATCATCGAGAATAATATGGTGAAACCGGAGGATATTCCGAAGTTTGCGGGCAGAATCCACAGTGAGGCGAGCCGCTTAAGTTCTCTGGTGGAGGATATTATCAAGCTGTCGAGACTTGACGAGAACGACCAGTCGATCCCGATGGAGGAGGTGGATCTGATGCAGATCTGCCGCGATGTCGAGGGACATCTGTCGATGCGGGCGAAGGAGCAGAATGTGAAGATCACGGTGCGCGGAGAGAGCTGCCGCATCAAGGGTGCGCGTCAGGTGCTCTATGAGATGATTTATAATCTCTGTGACAATGCGATCAAGTATAATAAAAAAGAGGGCGAGGTCGAGGTGACGGTTTCCCGCGGCAGAAACGGACGGGCGATTGTTTCTGTGGCAGATACCGGAATCGGAATCGCAAAAGAGGACCAGGAGCGGATTTTCGAAAGATTTTACCGCGTGGACAAGAGCCATTCCCGCGAGACGGGAGGCACCGGACTGGGGCTTTCGATTGTGAAACATGGGGCGATTCTTCATGATGCGAAGATTAAAATCGAGAGTGCACTGGGTGTCGGAACGAAAATTATTTTGGAATTCTAAGAACGGACGCCGTGGAATACAACATACGGGGATAGAACTGTTTCGGGAACTAAGAAATTCTAAGATCAGAAGAAAATGCTAAAAGCGTTCAAAAAAATCCAAAACTCGCTGTCGCTCAGACAGTTGGATTTTTTTGAACAACGCATTTTTTTCTGACCTAAGAATTTCTAAGTCCCCTGCAAATGTTCTGTCCCCGTATGTTGTATTCCACGGCTGATTTTGGGTGTTTTAAATAAATTAGGAATAAAATGTTTGGCAAATGTGTACAATAGGTTTGGACTTGCTTTTTAGAAAGGAGTGTGGTATTGTTAATGCAACGAGTATTGGAAACGTTACCGACACCGTTTCCGGTAACGAAACCGGAACGTTGTTTGAAAGAGAAAATGAGAGAAGGAGAAAGGGTTAAAAAATGAGATCCAGTGGTATTTTACTTCCGGTAGCTTCGCTGCCGTCCCGATATGGTATCGGATGTTTTTCGAAAGAGGCGTATGAGTTTGTTGATCGTCTGGAGGAGGCAGGCCAGAGTTACTGGCAGATTCTTCCGCTCGGACCGACAGGATATGGAGATTCCCCGTATCAGTCGTTCTCTACGTTTGCAGGAAATCCGTATTTTATCGATCTTGAGACACTCGTAAAAGACGGACTTCTGACAGAGGAAGAGTGTGATGCCTGCGACTTCGGCGATAATGCGGAGTATGTGGATTACGAAAAAATTTATCTGTCCCGCTTCAAAGTGCTGAGAAAAGCATTTGAGAGATTTGAGGCAGATGGAGAGTATGAAGCGTTTGTATCCGAAAATGCTTACTGGCTGGAAGATTATGCACTGTATATGGCTGTCAAAGATGAACTCGGCGGAATCAGCTGGAGCGAGTGGCCGGCGGAACTGAAGGACAGAAAGGAAGATGCCCTGAATGCAAAGAGAGAAGAACTCGCCGGAGAGATTGCATTCTACAAATTCCAGCAGTTCATGTTCCTGAAACAGTGGAAAGCACTGAAAGCCTATGCAAACGAGAAGAAGATCCGCATCATCGGCGATATTCCGATCTATGTGGCATTCGACAGCGCAGACACCTGGGCAAATCCAGTTCTGTTCCAGTTTGACGAAAACAATCAGCCGAAAGCCGTTGCAGGATGCCCGCCGGATGCATTCTCCGCAACCGGACAGCTCTGGGGCAACCCGCTGTACAATTGGGAGTACCACAAGAACACAGGATATGCATGGTGGCTGTCCCGTCTTGCTCACGTCTTCAAACTGTATGACACCGTCCGCATCGACCACTTCCGCGGATTTGATGAATACTATTCCATCCCGTTCGGTGACAAGACCGCAGAGCGCGGCCACTGGGAAAAAGGACCTGGCATGGACCTGTTCAACACCGTCAAAGAAAAACTCGGCGATGTGGATGTCATCGCAGAGGATCTGGGATACCTCACCGAGAGCGTCATCGAGATGGTAAAAGAGTCCGGCTATCCTGGCATGAAGGTTCTGCAGTTTGCATTCAACTCCCGTGAGGAGAGCGATTACCTGCCGCACAACTACGTGAGAAACTGTGTTGTCTACACC
>CAVBNJ010000183.1:0-5992 GCA_963596755.1 bacterium | reverse complement strand
GCTTGTCTGCACGGAAACGCTCATGACACTCTTTACAGTCCATCAGAGGATCGGAGAATCCGCCGAGGTGACCGGAAGCTACCCATGTCTGCGGGTTCATCAGGATGGCACAGTCAACACCTACGTTGTGCGGGCTCTCCATCACAAATTTCTGCCACCATGCTTTTTTTACGTTGTTTTTCAGTTCAACGCCGAGCGGGCCGTAATCCCAGGTATTTGCCAGGCCGCCGTAGATTTCGGAACCCGGGTATACAAAACCTCTGGATTTTGCTACTGCCACAATTTTGTCCATTGTCTTTTCCATGTTAAGTTACTCCTCTATTTTATTTGTTTACTTACCATAAACAACAATAACAGGACTGGCAAGAAGAACTTCCTGCTCATATTCCTGCTCTGTTTCTTCTGTCTCAGTCTGCTCCGATGATGATGACGCAGAAGCGGTCTCTGTGGACTCTTCCGTCCACTCACCGGTCGTGTTCACCGTCTTATCTCCCTTGATCACGGCTGTGCCGGAAACGCAGAGCACCGGATCATCCGTTACGATTTCCAGCGGCTCTTCGCAGACGATCACGCGCACATTTTTGACGCCTTTGACCGCATCCTCGACCGAAACCTCATTTCCTTCAGAATCGACAAAGGAAGCGGAAAAATCATATCCCGCTTCTTTTGCCTCATCCAGCGTGCCTGCGAAAAATTCTGCTCCGTGATAATCCGCGTAGGACTGGTAATCTCCGTATTCCATCCGGATCTCCACCTTGTCCTTTGCGATCTGGCATTTTTCCAGCTTCACGGAATCCGCATCGCCGCGTTCCTCTGTGAATTTTTTAATATCATCCTCCACAAAGGTTTTCAGCTCGTCTTCCGTGTAATCATCGTCTTTGCCGTAATCTTCCACAATAGCTTCTGTCACAACACCATTTTTGCTCACATAGACAGATGTCGTTGTCACATCTTTTAACTTCTCACAGCCGGACAGCAGCACTGCGGCTGCCGTAAGAGCTATGAGAAGCTGTCCTGCTTTTTTCATAAAAATCCTCTGAAAACGCCTGAATTATTTGTTGCGGTAAATGATATCGTCTCTTCCCGGTCCGTTGGAGATCATAGTGATCGGGAATCCGATTTCTTTCTCTACAAACTCGATGTAGTTTCTGCAGTTCTCCGGCAGATCCTCGTATTTCTTGATGCCGCGGATATCGCATTTCCAGCCCGGAAGCGTTTTCAGAACCGGTTTTGCTTTCTCGAGAATGCTGGTGTTCGGGAAATCGTGGATTTCTTTTCCGTCTACTTCGTAAGCGGTGCAGACCGGAATCTCATCCAGATATCCGAGAACGTCAAGTACGGTGAACGCTACATCGGTGGTACCCTGCATTCTGCAGCCGTAACGGGAAGCAACACAGTCGAACCATCCCATACGTCTCGGACGTCCTGTGGTTGCACCGAACTCGCCGCCGTCGCCGCCGCGTCTTCTGAGCTCATCTGCCTCATCGCCGAAGATCTCGGAAACGAAAGCACCTGCTCCTACTGCGCTGGAGTAAGCTTTGCATACGGTTACGATTTTCTTGATTTCATATGGCGGAACACCTGCTCCTACTGCGCCGTAGCCAGCTAAAGTGGAGGAAGAAGTTACCATCGGGTAAATTCCGTGATCCGGGTCTTTTAAGGAACCAAGCTGACCCTCAAGCAGGATCTCCTTGCCTTCCTGAATAGCGTTCCACAGGAATGCGGAAGTATCGCATACGTATGGCTCAACCATTTTCTTGTATTCCATCAGCTCTGCATAGATCTCATCTGGATTTAACAGCGGTTTGTGATACAGATGCTCAAGCAGAATGTTCTTGGTCTCGCATACAGATTTCAGTTTCTCTTTCAGACGTTCGTCATCGAACAGCTCGTTTACCTGGAAACCGATTTTTGCATATTTATCTGAGTAGAACGGAGCGATACCGGATTTGGTGGAACCAAAGGATTTTCCGCCCAGACGCTCTTCCTCATACTGATCGAACAGGATGTGGTACGGCATTACCATCTGTGCACGGTCGGAAATTTTGATCTTCGGTGCCGGCACTCCCTTCGAAATAATCTCGTTTAACTCGTTGATCAGAACCGGAATGTTGAGTGCAACACCGTTTCCGATTACGCTTGTTGTGTGGCTGTAAAATACGCCGGACGGAAGGGTATGAAGTGCAAACTTTCCATAGTTGTTTACAATGGTATGGCCTGCATTCGCACCACCCTGGAAACGGACAATAATGTCTGCCTCTTTTGCGAGCATATCGGTAATTTTACCTTTTCCCTCGTCTCCCCAGTTTGCTCCTACTACTGCCTTAATCATGTGACATCCTCCTAATTCAACGTATACTTGCGGCCCTCTTTGTTTCGGCCGTTCCTACATAGTATACCATGTTTTTCTCATAAGTAAAACTTATCATTACTTATAAAGTCTGTTTTTTTATTATTTCTGTTTATCAAACGCATCAAACGTTGATTTCCGCTGTCATGCCGAGGGCGTCTTTGTTTGCCTCGAGCACCGGATTGACCACGTTTTTCAGGAATGCGTCGACCTGTACAGACGCGCGTCCTGTATATTTGGACGGGTCCATCGTCTTTTCGAGTTCCTCTTTCGTCAGGTGGAACATCTCATCTGCTGCGATCAGATCGAGAAGATCGTTGTCGCGGCCTTCCTCTTTGACATGTTTTCCGGCGATCATGGACAGCTCGCGGATTCTCTCATGCAGCTCCTGACGGTCGCCGCCTGCTTTTACCGCATCCATCATGATGTTTTCGGTTGCCATAAACGGAAGCTCTGCCATCATGTGTTTTAAGATAACCTTTGGATAAACCACAAGTCCGTCTACGACATTCATGCACAGATCGAGGATACCGTCGATGGCAAGGAAGCCTTCCGGAATGGAAAGTCTCTTGTTTGCGGAATCGTCGAGGGTTCTCTCAAACCACTGTACGGAAGAGGTGATGGCCGGGTTTAACGCGTCGGTAATGACATAACGGGACAGGGAAGCGATACGCTCACTTCTCATCGGGTTTCTCTTGTACGCCATAGCGGAAGATCCGATCTGTCCTTTCTCGAACGGCTCCTCGACTTCTTTCAAGTGCTGCAGAAGACGGATGTCGTTGGAGAATTTCGTTGCGCTTGCCGCAATGCCTGCCAGAACGTTTAATACTCTCGTATCGACTTTTCTGGAATACGTCTGTCCGGAAACCGGATAGCAGTTTTTGAAGCCCATTTTCTCAGCGATCATCGGATCGATCTTGTCGATGGTCTCCTGATCTCCGTCAAACAGCTCTAAAAAGCTTGCCTGGGTTCCTGTCGTTCCTTTGGAGCCGAGCAGTTTTAAGGTGCTCTGTACGTACTCGAGATCCTCGAGATCCATTAAGAACTCCTGCATCCACAGGGTTGCACGTTTTCCGACGGTGGTCGGCTGTGCCGGCTGGAAGTGAGTGAAGGCGAGGGTCGGCTGGTTTTTGTAGGTATCTGCAAATTTTGCCAGCTCAGCGATCACGTTCACCAGTTTTTTCTTTACCAGCTTTAAGGCTTCGTTCATGACAATGATATCGGTATTGTCGCCTACGTAGCAGCTTGTTGCTCCCAGATGGATGATTCCTTTTGCTTTCGGACACTGTACGCCGTAGGCATATACGTGGGACATTACATCATGACGGCATACTTTTTCTCTTTCCTTTGCCACATCGTAGTTGATGTTGTCGGCGTTTGCTTTGAGTTCCTCGATCTGCTCCTCTGTAATAGGAAGTCCCAGTTCTTTTTCTGTCTCAGCCAGCGCAATCCATAATTTTCTCCAGGTACGGAATTTCATATCCGGTGAAAAAATGTACTGCATCTCCTTGCTTGCATAACGTTCGGAAAGAGGGCTTACATATCTGTCAGTTCCGCTCATAGACACGATTCTCCTTTTCTTGTCAATTGTGTATTCGGTTTCTTTTTTATCCCGCTCTTTTTTATCTCGAAAACAGGACGAGATATACAAAGAGCGTGTTTGAAAATACGTTTCAACCACGCTCTAGTATAACGCATGTTTTTTTCTTAAGCAAGTGCAACGTCGCTACTTCTCACGAAATTTTCCCAAAAAGCCCTGCATTCTGGCATTTTTCGAATCGAAGACTTCGTCCGGCGTTCCCTCCACGGCGATCACGCCCTGGTCCATAAAGATGACGCGGTCGGAAATTTCCCGGGCAAAATTCATCTCGTGGGTGACGATCACCATCGTCATGTTCATCTCCGCAAGGGATTTGATGACCTTTAACACCTCGCCTGTCAGCTCCGGGTCGAGCGCTGAGGTCGGCTCGTCAAAAAAGAGCACCTTCGGGTTCAGCATCAGCGCACGCGCAATCGCAACTCTCTGGCACTGGCCGCCGGAAAGCTGGCACGGATACGCCTTTTCTTTTCCGGTGAGTCCCATTTTCTGCAGCAGGTCTTTTGCCTGCGCTTCCACCTCCGCGCGGTTTCGTTTCTGTACATGAATCGGCGCGTCGCAGAGATTTTTCATCACATTATAATGCGGAAACAGATGGAAGCTCTGGAACACCATTCCAAAGTTTTCCTGAATTTTCCGCAGTACGGCAGGCTTTGCATAGACGGATTTTCCGTTTTCCATGGTAACTGCCTTTTCTCCAAGGTACGTCAGATCGCCGCCGTCCATTGTCTCCAGCATCGCCGCGCACCGAAGCAGCGTCGATTTTCCGGATCCCGACGGGCCGATGATCGAGAGCACCTCGCCCTCTTCTACTTTGAGGGAAATATCTTTCAAAACCTCGAGATCCCCGAAGCTTTTTCTTACATGGTTCATTTCCAGATAAATCATATCGTTTTCCGCTTTCTCTACTTAATGATAATAAGAAAATTTCTTTTCCAGAAGTTCCATCACCCACGCCACAACGAAGTTGAAAATGTAATAGAAAATACCCGCGGCGATGAACGGAACCATCGTGGTCTTTGCTGCTGCGATCTGTTTTGCGATCGTAAACATTTCCACGTAGGAAATGGAGAACGCAAGTGACGTATCTTTGACCAGCGTAATCACCTCGTTGGTGATCGCCGGGAGAATCCGTTTGATGACCTGCGGCAGGATAATGCGGACAAACGTCTGTACTTTCGAGTAACCGAGGAGTTTTGCTGCCTCATACTGTCCACGATCCATCGAGATGATGCCGGAGCGGTAGATTTCTGCAAAATAGGCGCCGTAGTTTAAGGCAAATCCGGTGATAATCGCCGGAAAGCGCCATTTTCCGATGTTCATGCCGAACAGATAGAACGGACCGAAGTAAACCACCATGAGCTGCAGCATCAGAGGCGTGCCGCGCATCAGGGAGATATAGAACCGGAAAATTCCGCTCACAATCCGGTTTTTCGACATACGCCCGAGGGCGATCAGCAGACCGAGCGGCAGGGAAAACACGAGCGTCAGGACAAAAATCCAGATCGTTCCCGCCATTCCAGTACTAAGCTGTGATAGAATCATGGACAACTTCATGCTATGTTACTCTCCTTTTTTCTCCAGACACACCATGTCTGCGATTCCGTATTTTTCTGCGAGCTCATCGAATGTTCCGTCAGCTAACACCTGCTGCAGTCCTTCGTTTACTTTATCACAGAGCTCGGTATTTCCTTTTTTGAAGCCGATGGCATATTTCTCGGAATTCAGGTGCTCGTCAAGGATCTTGAAGCCCTCTCCGCGGCTGTCGAGCTGGTATTTGGCAACGCCGATGTCCATGGCTACCGCATCAATCGATCCTGCCTGAAGCTCTACGAACGCATTGTTGTAATCCGGGAACTGCTGCAGAGCGGCGAAGGTATCAGCAAGTTCTTTCTGGCCGCCTTCCTCTTCACTCTGTAACAGGTCGAGTGCTGCGGATGCTGCCTGTACACCGACGGTCTTTCCTGCCAGATCAGACAGGCTGTTGATGCCGGAAGCCTCGGATACAACCATAACCTGGCTGTTGTCTACGTACGGATCGGACC
>CAVBNJ010000182.1:0-6019 GCA_963596755.1 bacterium | reverse complement strand
ATATATTAACTTACGCCTTCGCCGCCTCTTCCATCAGCCGCAGCATCAGGCCTACGCTGCCGACGTTATATCCGGCATAAGCGCGTCCGCCGATGTTTCCCGGCAATGCAAGGATCAGCATTGGGAGTTTCTCTGCGTCGATTCCCATTTTTTCGGCGATCGCCGGAGCGTCGTCAGACGGGTCGAGGTAGAGGGACATGTTGTGGATTGCTGCGCGGGCCTTCTGGAAGGTTGTGTTTTCCAGATCCGCTTTGGTGCGGACAACAGCTGCCACAGCAGCGTCTTTTGCGTTCCACTTCTCTGCGATCTCGATCAGCTCGTTCAGAACGTGCTCGGTCGGCTCCTCGCCGGTTCCGAGGAAGGCCAGAAGGATCGGGCCGTCTTTGGTGAGATCGTTTAAGGTATGCGCATTTCCGTCCATGTCTTCCAGCTGAATCTCCGGCAGCTCGATGTGTTCTAACAGCTCATCCAGCTCTTTTTTCACCGTTTCCAGATAAATCTCTTTTGCCTCTCCTGCTTTCAGTTCAAACACGCGGTATGCAGCATGCTGGTCTCCGTTCGGCATACGCATCGTCGTGATCAGGCGGTAGCAGCCCGGCTCCAGGGACAACGCCAGTGTTTTGCCGTCGAATGCAGTTTCTTCGTAGTTCAGCGTCTCAAACACCGTTCCATTCCATTTTCCGATGGTCCATGTCTGATAATATTTCCATGCGCTTCCATCCTCCGCATTCAGCGTCAGAACCGCACGTTCTGTATTCTCCGCCTGGACAGCATCTTCCGCTTCCACGCCGTGGAATGCTCCATCCCGGTAATACTCCGGCTCCAGGGTAACCGGATTCAGTCTTGCTGCCACATTGAGGCTTCGGCAGACTGCCGCAAACAGAATCTTCTGCGCCAGCGGGCTTCCCTGTTTCATCATAAGAACGCCGACCGGAGTTGCCATCGTTGTGTCATACTCTTCTTTCGCATGGAACGTAATATTCTCTTTGATGTAAGCCCAGATCCGCTCCGGCTGCTCCGCAAAGCTGCGTTTTGTCTCCTCATCAAAATATCCGCGGATCATACTCCGATAGGCGGTAAGCTCCTCGAGGAAAATACGCGGGCAGAGAAGATCCTTCTCAAAAATCTCCTCCGGCAGATCGCCTTTCTCACAGTCGAGATGATCCTCCAGAATCGATGCCTTTAAGTCCTTCGCATCCTTCAGCGCCAGAGAAAACAGCAGCTTCTTCCGGTTCGGATTCTCATCTTTCGAAAGGAAGGCATAAACTTCCCCAAAATTCTCCCCTGCACGGCGGAAAATCTCTTCCGCTTCCGGATATTCGGCAGCCTTTTTCTCATCAAAGCAGGCAGCAAACCGTGCTTTTCGAAGCCGTTCTGCCTCTGCCATCCGTGCCGCATTCCGCTCCTTCTGCTCTTTCGTGACAACCACGTTCCGCACCGGAACCTCCTTCGGTGCGCGGATCTCCAGCGTCTGCCACGTATCATCCGCTGCCGGAACAGCCTCTTCATGCAGCACCAGTTCCAGCGAATCCTCGTCCACAATCCGCATCATCGCTTCTGCACGGCATGCCCCGTCAAATGCCCGTACCCGGATATCACCAAGACCCAGCGTCACCTGAACCTCTCCATTCGCATCCGCAATCAGCACCGCTGCCGGGAAAAACTCAGCCATATTCAGAATCTCAACCGCCACATGTGCCCCCGGAACAGCCTTCCCATTCTCATCCTTCACACGGATCTTCACCAGCTTCGTTCTGCCATAAAACGCCGTGTGATTAAAGTAATGCAGTGCCCCTTCTTTTCCAAGGTACTCCTCATCACTCTCTTTCACATAATCCGAGAAATTCCGCGTATGAATCAGAATCGCCCGATTCGCCGGACCTGAGAACCATCCAAGATCCAGCACCTCTTCCGGCTCGCATGCTCCAAGGAAATGCCACTCCCCATCGACAAACACCTCAACCCACGCATGATTATCATCACAATGCGCCCATCTCGGCGTATAAACCTGCCGCGCCGCAATACCAACACTCCGGTACGCCGTAACCGCAAACGTCGACTCCTCCCCGCAGCGCCCCTTCCCGCTCCGGTACATCGTCATCGGAGACGCCGTCCTTCCGTCCGTCGCCTCATACGTCGCATGCTCCGCACACCAGTAATTAATCTCCAGAATCGCCTCCCGAAGCTCCATTCCAGCCACACGCTCCATAATCTGCTCATAAAAAAACGGTCTGCAGTCCGTAATATCCTCCGAATTAATCCGGTCATACAGCACATAATTCACAAACACATCCTCCGGCAGCTCCCTGCACCACTCCACATTTTCCCGCAGCATCAGCGCATGCTTCACATAAGACAGAAAAATATCAAACCCATATTCCCCCGCATCCCTCACCGGCATCGTCCCATACAAAAACTTCATCAGCACAGCCTCTTCTTCCGTACACTGCGCCATTCTCTCTTCAATCCCAGGCATCACCGGAGCCAGCAGCTCCCTCCTCGCCTCAAATCTTTCCGTTGCATATTTTCTTAAATTTTCCGAGATCATTCCATCCATCCCTTTCTTTTTTCTCCCTCTCCGACCCCAATACGTACATCCGCCCACAGCCGGCAGACGACATGTGAAAAAGAACTCCTTGCGACTTTGCAGGAACACCGGCATCCGGCGTGTACACAGGCGGCGAACTTTCGCAAGAAAGTCCGACGAATGCGTACACGACAGATGCCGGTGTCCCTGCAACGGAGTGAGGAGCCTTTTCACATGCCGGCTGCCGGCTGTGGGCCACTCCACTACATATTCTCTTTAATAAACGAAAGCAATTCCCCGCTAGGATCGCATTTATATTCCCAGAACATAATACCACCCATCCCCCGTTCTTTCAAATAATTAATTTTAATTCCAATCGATTCCGTATCTTCATAACTAATAAACGTCTCCCCATCAAAGAGATACGGAACCTTCGCCTGCTCATCCCAGTACCGGATAAACCCATTCTTCCCGATCCAGCTCTCTTTCAGCTCGCCATAATCTCCGCCATAACCGCCAACCGTAGACGCTTCCATCCCCAGTCCGTTTCTGCATCCAGCGCCCTTCACGCCATCCCACTTTCTCGAATAAAACGGCACCCCAAGAATCAACTTCTCCATCGGCACCCCAGCGTTCGCAAACCCATTGACCGCCTTCTCCACGCAAACATCAAACAGATTCCCCTCACTGTGATACAGCGCCGCATGATGCCCCGTCACCATCTGGAACCCGCCCTGCAGATCATACGTCATCAGCTGCACATAATCCAGATACTTCGACGCTTCTTTCATATCCGTCTGCAGCGCAAAATAAACATCCCCGCCGACAGCCGTCGTCACAAACATCCCGTCCTTATATGCATCCAGCGTCTCCCGCAGCTCCTTCATCAGCAGCGTATAATTCTCCTTATCAGATACATCCGACGCAATCCCCGCAAGTGAAGTTCCCGGATACTCCCAGTCAATATCCACACCGTCGAGTCCATACTCCTTCACGATCGCAAGCGCACTCGCCGCAAACTTCTCTCTTCCCTCCTGCGTTCTCGCCGCCTGAGAAAACCCGTCAGCGCCCCAGCCGCCGACCGAAAGCACAATCTTCAGCTCCGGATGAACCGCACGAATCGATGCAATCCCGTCTTTCGCGTCCTTCGCATCCCATACAACCTCTCCGTCCCGGATCAGTCCGAACGCAATGTTGATCACGTCGAGTGCCCGCACATCCTCCTCACGCATATGATTCAGATCTGCCGTATTCACATAACCAATAATTCTCTTCATAATCTTATTCTGCCCCTCTTCTATTCATTAAAGGTTACGACTTCACCGTGACCCAGATTGTAGGTGATCTCGTCCTCAAGCTCCACCTTCACAACCGTTGCAAACGGATGAACACTCATCTCGCCTGCCCAGATCCAGAGTGTTCCCGGAATACCGCTCCATGGAAGCGAACCCGTGTAGGAGAACCGAAGCTCCTCGCCCGTGTGCAGAACCGTCACCTTCTTGACCGGTGTCTTAATGCCCTTCACGCACAGCGTCTCCTGCGGTCTGTCGTAAACAAAAAGATAAATCGTTTTCTTATCTGCGGAAATCGTACTTCCTCCCAGGAAATGATTATAATCCAGTCCCGGATCCGTGCCGAACACCGCTTCCTCATGGTCATGAATCCATCCGCCGAGGTCCAGCAGCACCTTCTCCTGGCGCTCGTCGAGCGTTCCGTCCTCTTTCGGTCCGATATCCAGCAGCATTCTTCCGCCGAGTGTAATGCAGTCGCAGAACATACGCACAATCTGGCCGCTGCTCTTGTAATCGTTGTCCGACGGACGATATCCCCAGGAATCGTTGATCGTCGTGCAGAATTCCCACTCGCCTTTCGGTCCGTACAGCGGGATGCCCTGCTCCGGTGTCTCGTAATCTCCGTAGCCCTGCATTCTCGAGTTCAGCACAACATTTGGATTTAATGTATGCAGATATTCCCGGAATTCCGGCATTTTCCACTGCGCTGCGCTCCGCTCCCAGTCACCGTCAAACCACAGAAGATCCACCGTTCCGTAATTCGTCATCAGCTCTTTTAACTGATGATTGTTGAACTCCAGAAACTCCTGCCATTTCTCCGGCTCTTCCTCTTTTCCCGCCGGGGAACCATAGATGTCATTCAGACAGTCCTCTTTTTTCATGCCTTCCGGATAAATCGTGCGGTACCGCGGATCCGACCAGTCAATCAGAGAATAATAAAGACCGACTTTCAAGCCTGCCTCACGCATGGCTGCCGTGTACTCCTTCACAAGATCGCGTGCTGCCGGTGTCTTTTTCACGACACTCAAGTCACTGTACTGTGTATCAAACAGAGCCACACCGTCGTGGTGTTTCGATGTCATAACCACGTACTGCGCACCTGCTTTTCTGAACAGCTCTGCCCATTTTTTCGCATCAAACTTCGAAGCCGTAAAGCCCTCGCACTGTTTCATGTAATCTTCATAAGAAATATTTCCATTATGGAACGACCATGACTCAGACACATCGCCCACTGCATAAATGCCGTAGTGGATAAAAATGCCCAGTTTTGCGTTCCGGAACCAGTCCTGCATCATATCTCATATCCTCCTGTCAAATTTTGGCTGCTGTCTGGCATAAAGAAAGGCATATTACCGTTTACACTGTAATATGCCTTTTTAAAACACACCTAAGAGATTTCAGAAAACCTTCTTAAAATTATTCTGCAATTTCCTCGATACCCTGAGTAGCTACCCAGTCCTCAAGTCCAAGAGAATACATACCATCTACATATGCCTGCCAGTCAGCATCGTTGTCGATGTCAAGCTCGCCGCATACGAACTGTGCCTGCTGCTGCTCAAAGTAATCTTTGATTGCAGTGTTGGTATCAGAGAAGGTATCAATCTTGTCGAGGTCGATCCAGTAAGACGGGATAATGCTCTCAGTCAGGTTCGGCTCGTAAGCTTCCTCTGTTGCTTTCTTCTCGTCGTACAGCGGATGCTCCTCTACAAACTCGAAGTCAGACGGCAGATATTTCGGCAGGGACTGCGGCCACAGGTTGCTCCAGGAATATTTCTCCTGATCTTCCTCAGACAGTGTGCTGGTGTCGATTGCATGGTATCCGTCATCCTCTTTGTTTACGATCACGCCAACCGGTCCTCTGTTGCAGCCGATGCCGTTCTCAAGATCAAATGCGTTGTCAAACCAGCGGCAGATGATTTCCGGATGCTCTGCTTTGTTTGTGATGACTGCCTGGGTTCTGTATACGCTGAATCCTTCGGTATCACGCAGCCAGATTCCGCCGTTGTCTGCGTTCAGAACTGGCAGGGAATCGAAATCACCTTTTTCTTCTGCTGCCGGGATTCCGGTGAACTCGTTGCTTCCGTATGCGATGGAAACGCCGTACAGATCCTGATTTCCTTTACCTTCCCATGTGGAGCTGTCCTGGGTGTAAAGCTCAACGTCTACAAGACCTTCTGCATACAGTTTGTGGAACCAGGAA
>CAVBNJ010000181.1:0-6021 GCA_963596755.1 bacterium | reverse complement strand
GGAGAAGGTTTATACAAGGGATTTGTTTAGGAGAGATTAAAGTAGAAAGTTGCAATAAAAAAGAGCCCGACGCATCAGGCTCTTTCAAGGTGTTGTCCGAAGACGACCACCGCAATTCATAGCTATAATATACCACACAGGGTGAAATTGCACAAGAAATTTAAGGAATATATGGAAGCTAAGAAAATCAGAGGGCAAATCTATCCCACCGAAATCCCCCGCCACAGAAAAGAAAAATGCCTAGGCTGTTAAGCTCAGGCGTAACTTTTCTTTTTGAATTGCAATTCTGGGAGCAGTCCTATGATAATTCCATAGGCAGAGACGACCTTTGTATTTCTATTGCCCGCAAAGTCGGGACGGGTAGCTCCTCTCTATCGCCGCAAAAGCACTTAAGCTTTTCATTGCCTATAATCTAACATGGTGATTCTTCAATGTCAACTGTCTTTTCAACGCCATTTTCCCAATTCAAATCTCCCGGTCCGGCACCTAAAATGTCGGATCGGGGGATTAAATTTTCGCGAGCAACGAGTCAAAGTTCGTGCTTGCACGAAACCTTGACGACTGCCGCGATAACGGACAAAACTCGCAAAGCGTGTTTTGTTCGTTGGGAAAATTTATTTTGTTTATTCTTCGTCGTAGACTTCTGCAATAATCGGGAAGACACTCCAGGCTTTTGGCCAGCCGCAGTAGAAGGCGAGCTGGGTTACGATCTCAACTGCTTCTTCTTTGGTGATGCCATGCTCTTTTCCAAGTTTCAGATGCGATTTTAACTGTGGATATAAACCTGCGGAAAAAAGTGCTGCGATGGTGATCATGCTTCGGTCTCTTGCGCTGAGCTGCTCCTCGCGGGACCATACCTCGCCGAAGAGAACGTCGTCATTCAGTTCTGCGAATTTCGGGGCCAGATCGCCCAGTCTGTCTCTTCCGGCCGTCTGTTTCTTTGCCATATCTGCCTGCCTTTCTGATGGCTGTGCCATCCCATTTGCTTTTATTGTTAAATTTCTTTATTCTTCTCTGCTGCTTCTTTTCTTCCGGTTACCATACCGCCGTATGTCATGCCGTACAGTCCTGCGAAGCGCTGCATGGTGTAGTCACCGGCTTCCAGCATCCATTTTTCCGGTGCTGCGCCCTGGAAGACGAAATACAGTTTGCGGCCTTTGAGCGCGCCATTTTCTACGCGGCCATAGAAGCGATCGAGCACGTTGCGGACGCTGCCGCAGATGTTGTGCCAGTAAACCGGGGAGCCGACAACGATCGTGTCTGCTTTTTCCATTGCTGCAATCACCTCATCCAGGCCGTCGCCTGGAAGCTCCTGACCGTAGCTGCCGATCGTGTAATCGGTCAGATTCAAGGTATCGTAAGCGTTTCCTTTCAGCAGTTCTGCTGCAAGTGCTGCTGTGTTTCCATTTTTGTTTGGACTTCCATTGATAAATAAGATACTCATCGTTTTTTCTCCTTTACTCTAAGCTCAGACTGCTTACCCAGTCCTGAACATCCGATGTGCTGACACCGGAGGAAAATCTCTGGCCTTCCTGCCAGTCGCCGGTTCCGGCCATGTCTGCGAGCAGGCTGCCGCTCTGTCCCATTCCGGAAGAGGAGGATGTTGCAAACGGGATGACGGTTTTTCCGGTAAAGTCGTTTGCTTTTACAAAGCCGTTTACCGGCCATGCGGCGATGCCCCACCAGATTGGGTAGCCGATGAACACGGTATCATAGGAATCCCAGTTCTCCACCTCTGTGTTGGTCAGCAGCACATCGCGCAGGGACTCATCGTCATGCTCGCGGCTGACACGGCTGTCACTGTTGTTCCAGTTCAGATCCTCGTCGGTGTAGATCTCGGTCGGTACGATTTCAAAAAGATCTGCACCGGCTGCATCTGCGATGTCTTCTGCAACGCGCTCTGTATGGCCGGTTGCGGAATAATAAACAACAAGTGTTTTTCCCGTCTCCGGCTGTGCTTCTGCTTCCGATGTTTCGGATTCTGCAGCGGCAGGCTCTTCCGTCTCGGAAGAAGAACTTTCGGTCGGTGCTGATGCGGATGTTTCTGCCGAAGATGATGCCGAAGCGCTGTCGGTACTTCCGCATGCAGCAAGGCTTCCGGTAAGAATCACTCCAAGAAACAATGCTGTCAGTTTTTTCATCATACTATTATCTGCACTCCTTCAGAATGTCATAAATCTCATCATGTGTCAGTTTCTTGCAGCATCCCGCCGTCACAACGGTGGAATCTGCTACAGCACGAAGATCGGTGTCTTCCGGAATTCCAAGCTCTGCGAATGTGGTCGGAAGGCCAATCTCTTTGATGAAAGCCGCCAGTGCCTCGATGCCGGCCAGTGCTGTTTTCTCCTCATCTGCTTTTGCCTCAATTCCCCACACATTCTGTGCAAAACGGGCAAAACGCGCTGCCCCGGACTTGTAGATGTGGCGGTATAACACCGGATGAATGACCGCAAGACCTGCTCCATGATTGCAGTTGGTGTAAGCACCGAGCTGATGCTCCATCATATGAGCCTGGAAGTCGGTCACTTTGCCGATTTTCAGAATACTGTTTTCCGCCATCGCAGATGCCCATGCCAGCTCGCTTCTGGCTTCGTAATTGTTCTCGTCCTTCAGCAGAACACGGATATTGCGGATGACGCTGCGCATGACTGCCTCGTTGATATCGTCGGACAGGTTGTTTTCTTCTGGCTTGCCGAAATACGTCTCCATTGCATGGCTTAAGGTATCAAATGCACCGGAGATGACCTGTTTGAACGGTACCGACATCGAGTATTCCGGATCCAGGAATGCAGCGTCTGCCTGTGCTCCAAAGAGCGCACCTTTGATTTTCTTTTCTTCGTGGGTAATTACCGCTCCGTTGTTCATCTCAGATCCTGTTCCAAAGACGGTAACGATCGTTGCCAGCGGAATAAACTTCGACGGGTACGTATGTTTTACGGTCTGCATCTCCCAGATGTCCTCATCCAGCATCGCCTGTGCAGAAACGATTTTACAGCAGTCAGAAACGGAACCGCCGCCTACGGCAAGGATCAGATCAACATGATTTTCCCGTGCAAGTGCGGCACCTTCCTGTACTTTTGCATACGTCGGATTCGGCATGATTCCGGAGAATTCGACGACACGTTTTTTCTTCTGATTCAGAATCTCCATAACCTCATCATAGACTCCATTGCGCTTGATCGAACCGCCACCATACGCCACCATGACAACTTCTCCGTACTGCTCCAGCACATCACCAAGATATTCTTTTACACTGTCTTTTCCAAAATAGACTTTTGTTTTGTTCTGAAAGATAAAATTATTCATCTGATAAACTCCTTTCCCGCACAGCCCCCTGCGCTCTGCTCTGTTTTATTCGTGAATTTTTCTGGTATTGCACATTTTAACAAATTCCGGATCAAAGTGTTTCACGGCAACACCCTGATAGCCAAGATCCAGTGAACTGATTTTCTGCATTTCCTCTTCGGTCAGTGTAAAATCCCAGATCTGGAAATTCTCTTCGATTCTCGCTTTGTGAACTGATTTCGGAATAACCACAACGCCGCGCTGTACATTCCAGCGCAGAACAACCTGGCCTACGGTCTTTCCATGTGCAGCTGCAATTTCTTTTACCATCTCGTTGTCGAATGGATTGTGACGGCCTCCGCCGAGCGGTGCCCATGCCTCCGGCACGATCTGGTACTCTTCCATCACTTTTAACGCCGGCTCCTGTGCAAAATACGGATGCATTTCAATCTGGTTTACCATCGGACGGATCGCTACCGTTTCGCAGAAATTGGTCAGCACATGCGGATAAAAGTTGGAGACACCGATGGCTCTTAACTTTCCTTCTTTGTATGCATCCTCCATGGCACGCCATGCACTGAAATAGTCTTTCATTGCCTGGTGCAGCAGATAAAGATCGAGATATTCCACACCAAGTGTCTCAATCGAATGATCAATTGCTTTCTTTGCCATTTCATAATTCTGCATATCCTGAACCCACATCTTGGATGTGATGAACAGTTCTTCGCGGGTGCAGATTCCTTCTGCAATCGCCTCACGGACTGCTTCCCCGACGGCATCTTCATTCGTGTAGGAAGCCGCCGTATCAATCAGACGGTAACCTGCCCGGATTGCATTTAAAACAGACTGTTTGCACTCTTCTTTATCTCTTACCTGAAAAACCCCAAAACCTTCCATCGGCATTTTGACACCATTCGTTAATACTTTATATTCCATTTTTGTTTCCCCTTTCTTATCGAATCAATGCAGTAAACACATGCTCTTCCATCTTCGGTAATCCGATCCGACCGCTTCGTTTTATTTCTGGCTGTCCAGATCAAGCTTCATATTTGCGTATGCTGTCAGTTTCTCTTCATCCGGGTAATAATAGCGCACGTTTTTGTTCAATCCGGCCATTTTCTTCATCTCTTCGTCAGTCAGTTCGAAATCGAAGATATCGAGGTTTGCCTTGATGTGCTCCGGATTTGTAGATCCCGGAATAACAATGTTTCCAACCTGGGTATGCCATCTTAAGATCACCTGTGCGGTGCTCTTTCCATATTTTTCCGCAAGTTCTCTGACAACCGGCTCTTCAAGGAGTGCATGATCGCCGTGTCCCAACGGATACCACGCCATCACGCGGCAGCCGCACGGTGCAAGTGCGGAAATGGTCTCCTCATCGCGGTAATACGGATGTGCTTCCATCTGGATCACATGCGGTTTGATTTCGCACTCTTCCAGCAGTTTTTTCAACGCTGCGCCCTGGAAGTTGGAAATACCGATGGATTTGATTTTGCCCTCTTTGTATGCTTTTTCCAGCTTGCGGTATCCTGCCATGAAATCGCCTGCCGGCTGATGGATAAACATCAGATCAATATAATCGGTTCCAAGCAGTTCCAGGCTCTTTTCTACGGTTCCTTCTGTCAGATACTGGCTTGCCCAGATTTTGGTGGAGATGAAAATATCCTCTCTTGCCGCACCAGATCTTCTGATTCCGCGTCCGACCGCACGCTCATTCATGTAAGCCTGTGCCGTATCAATCATGCGGTATCCGCATGCTAATGCATCCACAACCGCCTGCTCTGCCTGATCGGGTGTCATCAGAAACGTTCCGATTCCCACTGCCGGGATCTGTATCTGATTGCTTAATGTAAAGTTCATAACCATGGCCTCCTTGTTTGATTTTTGGTGTGTGTGATATTTTGTTTTCCTGTCTCTGTAGCTTCAGCTTATCACCCGGTAGTTACTACCGGTCAAGAACTTTTTTCTAAAATGTAATTGTAAATTCGTGTTTCACCATCTTAAGTACAAAAAAACGTCATACCATGATTTTTGCTGGCCATGGTATGACGTTCTTCTTGCCCGATCTTCTGTTTTTTATTCCAGCCCCTCGAGAGCCTCCTTTATCCGTTCCACCCCTTTTCTTATCTGATCTTCGGAAGTGGAATACGCAATCCGAACCGTTCCGGCGCTTTCAAAGGCGTCTCCTGGGACTACGGCGACAGAAGCCTTTTCCAGTAAATACTCTGCCAGATCCATCGAATTTCGGATTTCTTTGTCACCTGATTTTTTGCCGAAATAAGCGCTCACATCGGGTAAAATATAAAATGCACCCTGCGGATTTTCACATTTGATATCCGGAATTTTCTGCAGCCCGTCCAGTAAGATTTTTCTTCTTTTTTCAAAGGTTTCAACCATTGCTTCTACCGAACTTTCACACTCCGTCAGGGCCTTGATTCCGGCGTACTGAATGAAAGTTGCGACATGATACGTTGTATGGCCCTGCAGCTTGATCATCCCTTTTGTAATAGCCTCCGGTGCTGCGGAATATCCGATGCGCCATCCTGTCATGGCGAAGCCTTTCGAAAAACCATTGATGGTAATCGTATGCTCTTTTATCTCCGGCGACAGAGATGCTATGCTGACCATTTCTGCGTCCTCATAGACGAGCTTTTCATATACTTCATCCGATACCACATAAAGATCCTTTGCAGCCGCAAGATTCCCCAGTTCCAGTAACTCTTCTCTTCCATATAC